>SKWJ01000110.1 GCA_007128995.1 Paracoccaceae bacterium | reverse complement strand
GGGGCGGTCTCGAAAACCGTTGTCCCTTCACGGGGACCCAGGGTTCGAATCCCTGTCTCTCCGCCATTTAAATAACTTAAGCGCTTGTTTTTATTAAAAAAACTGAAAATCGTACCCCCTCGATATCCCCCACGTCGACAAGGCTTGTCTCGGAACGAGGCGGACGTGGGCGGAAAGGTAGGCTGAAGAACGCGTGCACGTTCGGTCAGCTTGACCGGCCGGAACAAGGGACCTTGTTCAATTCCTGCAATGGCAAGCCACGCTTCCAGTGCTCCCACAGGGCAGTGTCGAGTCCTTCCATGGGGAATGCCCAGTCGCCGTCCTGCGCCCTCTTGATCAGTTTTGCTGCGCCGGATGGTCACGATCAGACCTTGGCGCGCGGCCTCCACATCAGCACAGTCCAACCCGAAAAGTCCGGAACGGCGAAAGCCCCCGGCAAATCCAAGCAGGAGAAGTGCGCGGTCGCGATGATCGCGCATTGAGTCGCCCAGACTGTCGAGGACCAACAGAAGATCATCCCGCAAGAGAGGCTTGGCCTGCCGCTGGGCAGTGCCATGTGCGCGCCGCAGGCCGCGCAACGTGGCATTTACGATTTCGGCCCGACAGGGGTTCGGCACGCCTGCCATTTCGTGCGCTTTGGAGATCGAGGCAATCCGGCGCTGGATTGTCGCCACGGCGTGTTGCCCTGCGTGATCGCCAATGTAGGCGCAGATCATGTTCGGGCTGGCTGGGATGGGGCTCCGCTAGAGATTTCGGGAGGCCAAAAAGCTCTTCATCAGCTTGGGCACATCTTCCGTTCCCTCGACCTGCATTTCGACAGTCCGTTGATTGCTCGTGATCCATGTCAGCAGTTGCGCAAGATCGTAGGCAGTCTTGATAGGATGCGGCACGCCTGGAACACGTTTGTGTTGCCCAACCCTATATGACGAAAGTGGATGGCGTTCACCGCGCTTACTCGGCGGCTGCACAGTGCCGTCATAACCGGTTTCCAGAATCGCCCAAAGTCGTGCACAGGTGTTCACTGGCCATATGCCCTTTGCGCGCAGATGGTCCTCGCACCAGGCCTGCACCTCGCCTTTTTCTACTTGCGTCTTTTCCCATCCCCGCAACTGCGCAAGCACATCAGGCTCGACGGCCAACCGCTGTTCGATGAAGTCCTTCACGAGTTTCGTGCGTGAAAGATCCACATGATGGACCGAGCGCATGCGATCTTCTTCGACGGTGAACATGCCGTTTAGGCACACGATCCGGCGCCACCGGATGCTGACGTGCAGGGCCGAAGAACGATCGACCGAATTCATCACCTCGATCTCGGGTCTGTAGATGTCGCCCTCATTTTCCGGTCGTTCACGCCCCCGTGAAAAAAGGTCACAGCTTCGACTTTCCAATGGAATTGTGATCCGAATGCGCTCCCCATACTCGGTCATCACGACCTTGGCCTTGGCATTATCGGGGCCAAGTCCCTCGACATTGTCGGCCAGCCAAAATGCAACCACTCGGTGTTGGAGCAGATCATACCTGTCAGAAACCGATGCGACCGGCCGTTCGTTCTTATCGGCGCCAAAAGGCATCCGAACGATGACGCGCATCCGCGGATTATCGTTAGGAGGCTCGCCGAATGGACGCAATTCGAAATCCGGTATGGCGTCGTGAAGCTGCGTCAGAGGAACTTCGAACTTGCGGACCGGCAAACCGCCCCAGAACGACAGATCATAGGTGCTGCTATACTGGTCGAGTGGCATGCGTGTCTCCCTGCTGATGCCTGTTAATAGAAATCGGTTCTTGATCGGCTGCTACAGGATGGCCGCCGGCAACGCTCTCAGTGCTGCCGTCCCGAACGAATTCGGTCGTATAGGTCCCGCGCAAGCCCCTTATGAACCGCAGCTCGAAATGGTTGATCGCTCATAACTTTTGAAAACACCTCTTCGTTGCCATCCATGCGATTGATGAAAAGCTCATCAAGCATGCGCTCAAGATAGGAAGCGAAGTTATCATATTTGTTGGCGAGCGCGGCTTCGACAATGCGTTCATCGCCCTCGGCACTTTCGCGGACCTGCTCGAAAAAGAGTTGATCGGCACGGGTGAAGCTCGTCCCGAACCGCTCATTCAGCCTCTCCACAAGGTCTTTTAGCCCAACCTCTTCATCCTTCCTCCCGCCCGAACCCACATCGGTCGGGCCTTTCAGCGGGTCAGCCTCACCATCTTCAAGACTGATTGATCCCTGAGTCATTTGCTGAATACGGAAATACTTCAACGCAACTTCGTCGTCCAACGTGAAGGATGATCCATCGCCAGGGGGCGGTAATTTGGAAATCAGATTTCGGCAAAACGTGTAGAATTGCTCAAGCTCGCTGTCCTGATATGGGATGATCTGGGACAGAAAGGCATAAAGATTGCGGAATGCGGTTATTTGCCCCCTAAACTCTTCGCGCTCTTCCTCGTCACGCCTCTGGAAGGCATCAACAGCGCGATCCAATATGGCATTCATCGTGCGATGATCTGTGGCTGTGTGGTCCTTCTTTTTCCTGTACCAAACAACCGAGAATGCGCTGACATCTTCCGTTGTGAAAATCGCCCACTCTAACACCCTGTGCTGCAATTCGTTCAAGCGTTGAGGGTCCACGCTCTCGCCCACGGGAGTATCTTCGTAGTATGGCTTGAACGCCTTGAAGATGTCGTCCTCCTCGTTGGCGAAGTCAAGAACGAAAGTCCGAGCCTTGCCGGGTGCCATTCTGTTCAAGCGGGAAAGCGTTTGAACGGCCTGCACCCCTGCTAGACGCTTCACCACATACATCGCCTGCAAGAGCGGCTGATCGAACCCGGTCTGATACTTGTCTGCAACCAGCAACACACGGAATTCATCGCTGTCGAATGTCTCGGGCAGTTCCGCTTCTGGAAGCCCGTTGTTCATTCCGACTTCGGTATACGCGCTTTCCGGGATGGCTGGGTCTTCCACCGTTCCCGAGAAAGCAACAAGCGACTTGATGCCCTTGTAGCCGCGCTCTGCAATGTATCGGTCGAAGGCGAGTTTGTAGCGCACGGCTTCAAGCCGCGAGCCAGTGACAACCATTGCCTTGGCCCGCCCGCCGATTTCGTGCATCACGTTTGCGCGGAAATGCTCAACGATAATCGTCACAACCTGCTCGATGTTGTGAGGATGCAGCGTCAGAAACTGGGTCAGCACCTTGGCAGCGGCCCGCTTCGGCACCTGCGGGTCATTCTCGATCTGCTTCACCAAGCCATAGAAACGCTTGTAGGTCGTGTAATTCTTGAGGACATCCATGATGAAGCTCTCTTCGATAGCTTGCTTCATCGTGTATTCATGGAACGGTGACTGACCATCCGGCCCCGGCTCATCGAACATGGCCTTCGTCTTGAACTTCGGCGTGGCGGTGAAAGCAAAGAAGCTTAGGTTGGGTTGACGGCCCCGTTGTAGCGTGTCCCGCAGAATCGCCCGCTTTGCGTCGTCGGTCAGGTTATCGTCTTCCACGTCCGAAAGCTGGGCGGCGATAGCAGCCTCGATTCCATCCTTGTTCAGCATCCCGCGCAGCGCCGATGCAGTTTCGCCGGTCTGGGATGAATGCGCCTCGTCAACGATCACCGCGTAACACTTGCC
>SKWJ01000259.1 GCA_007128995.1 Paracoccaceae bacterium | reverse complement strand
TCTTGTTCGGATTTCAGGGCGAGGTGATCCTCGACCGCCCGCTGATCATCCTGCTGATCGCCATTCCGCTGCTGATCCAGTCCTATGGCATCTTCGCCGTGGCCTATTGGGCGGCGAAGGCGTGGCGCGTGCCGCACAAGGTCGCCGCCCCCTGCGCGATGATCGGCACCTCGAATTTCTTTGAACTGGCGGTGGCAGTGGCCATCGGCCTGTTTGGACTGAACTCGATCGCAGCGCTGGTGACTGTGGTCGGCGTGCTGGTCGAAGTGCCAGTGATGCTGTCGCTGGTGTGGTTCGCCAACCGCACTCGCCACTGGTTCCCGCTCGAGGAAACCACCATCCGCAAACCCCGCGCGAAGGAGCAGAGCTGATGTTTCGTACCGCATTGATAGCGCAGGTCCACTCGGCTCTCGATGGGCCCGCAGCCAACCGAATCGCTGCGCGTTTGCCAGAGACCATCAGCGAAAGAATGATGACCTGGCGACAAGCAAATTGGCAATTCGCTACCTGCCTGACTGAGGCGGGTCAGAAAACGGTCCATTGGAGGGCTGTTGTCCGGCAAAACCGGGCGTGCGGTCCGTGTGGTGTTTGAGCATCAAGGCAACTGTTCAATCCGGGCGGGCGCAATCGCTGCCATTGCACCGAGAATAGACCGTATTCCCCAAACCCTGCGGAAATGGGTCAAGCCAATGAAATCCCTTGCAAAGCGTCCTTGAAAATCTGCAGGGTCCCGCCGGTTTAGACGTCGGCGTATTGCGATCTCCTGGCGTGGCAAGCCTCTCTTCCACACCCCCGTCCCGGAATCAGCAGAACAAAAAGCTGCGCTCCGAAATCAAACGGGGGGTTGGGATGAAAACTGTTCTTCCCCCGAAGCTTAGGCTCAAGTTCCAAGTGCAACACCTACAAGCGACAGGATGTCTAGTTGCAGCTTGGCGCGACCGACGAGGCGCGCATCATTCGCTGCATCGAATACTGCGACATCGCGCGCAAGCGCGACCCTCAGCATGAGCATTGCGCCGTGCTGGTGGGGCTACGACTGCTCCGGGGCAAGCCGCGTCGAAGTGGGGGTATCGTGGGGGTAGTGTTTGGTTTTATTTATTTGAAACAATACTTTCAAAATTTGAAATGGCGGAGCAGATGGGCCTGACACCAAACCTTTTCCATAGCACAACGCCTTTTCATTATCCATTTCATGGACCTGAACCGCGTCGACAGTAGCGTCTAGTCGCGTCGGACAAGCGCTGGTCGCGCGATTGCGTGTCTGCGCCCGGCGCCATCTAATCCCGCCAACATTGGAGGGGCGCCTATGCTGCAGGACAAAGGCACATTGACCGAACAAAGCGCATTTCGGGTACTGGACCCGGTCTGGATACCGATGCGCGACGGCACGCGCCTTGCAGCGCGGATCTGGATGCCAAATTCCGCAAGCGACGTGGCAGCACCTGTGGTTCTGGAGTATCTTCCCTATCGCAGGCGCGACGGTACCTTGCCGCGAGATGAGTTGACGCATGCATGGCTGGCCCGGAATGGATATGTCGGCGTCCGCGTGGATATTCGCGGAAACGGAGATTCCGGCGGCTTCATGACCGATGAATACTCCGAAGCGGAACTCGATGATGGTGTGCAAGTCATCGAATGGCTTGCGGCGCAGGACTGGTGTGACGGCTCGGTCGGGATGATCGGGATCAGCTGGGGGGGCTTCAACGGGCTGCAACTGGCGCAACTGGCCCCGCCTGCGCTCAAAGCTGCGGTGACGATATGCTTTACCGATGACCGCTACGCTGATGACATTCACTATATGGGCGGCTGCCTGCTGACCGAGAACAAGGGCTGGTCATCACAGATGTTCGCCTACTCATCGCGCCCGCCCGACCCGGAAATCGTGGGGGCGGCATGGCGCGACATCTGGCTGGACCGGCTGCGGACCCAACCCCTTCATATCGAAACATGGCTGGCTCATCAGCGCCGCGATGCCTATTGGCAGCGCGCCTCGGTCTGCGAGGACTACGGGGCGGTCAAGGCGGCCATCCTTGCTGTTGGCGGCTGGGCCGATGCCTATTCCAATGCCGTACCGCGCACATTTGCGGGCCTGAACGCACCTGTCGCAGGGATCAATGGCCCTTGGGCGCACAAGTATCCGAATGTTGCCTGGCCCGAACCTTCGATCGGATTCCTGCAGGAGGTGAAGGCCTGGTTCGACCATTGGCTGAAAGCCGAAGGCGATGCACCGGACATGTCGTACCGGATGTTTGTCATCGGCTCGGAACCGCCTGCCCGCCGGATGCTTTCTCGCAAAGGCCGCTGGATTTCCGAGCCAGCCTGGCCCTCGTCCCGCATCAGGCGCGAGGCGTTGTTTCTCTCCGATCCGGGACTTGGGGAGAAGCCCGGCACCACCCCGCTGATTGTGTCCAACCCGCAAACCGTCGGGCTTGCCGGGCAGCGATTCTGTCCCGGAATGCGCAGTCTGGACGAACTGGCCGACGATCAGCGCGCGGATGACTCGCTTTGCCTGACACTGGATTCGGCGCCGCTGGCAGAGCCGAAAGATATCGTTGGTGCAGCGCGTTTGCGCCTACGGCTGACACCTGACCAATCCAGCGGTTTTGTCGTCGCAAGGTTGTGCGACCTGCGCCCTGATGGCAGCGTCGCCTTCATCACGATGGGGGTCATGAACCTGACCCATCGGGACGGGCATGACACTGTCACTCCCCTGACACCGGGCGCGCAGGTAGCGGTGGATTTTGCCCTCAACGACATTGCCTATCATCTGCCCGCGGGACACTGCCTGCGGCTGTCGCTGTCGACAGCCTATTGGCCGATGCTGTGGCCCTCTGCTGCGCCGCTGTCACTGCAGCTTGACCCGTCAGACTGCGTGCTCGATCTGCCGGTCCGGTCGGTCATCGCCGAGGATGAGCCGCAATTCGCCCCCCCCGAGCAGACCCGCGAGGGCGCCTCGACCTTCTTGCGGCCAGAGGGGTTCACCCGATACGAAGAAAGGCTTGCCGATGGCACGCACAGGCTCACCCTGATTACCGATGGCGGGCTTGCGCGCCATGAGAGCACAGGGCTGGAATCGGGCAAGGTGATTACCGAGATGTGGGAGATCCGCGAAGATGACCCGCTGACAGCACGTCATGAAACGCATTGGAGCTACACCATCGGGCGCGGAGCGTGGCAGACACGCACCGAAACGCGCACGATCATGACCTGTGACGCGACACAGTTCCACATTGTTGCGCGGCTGGAAGCCTTTGAGGGCGCAGACTGCCTGATCGAACGCGACTGGGATTTCTCTGTTCCGCGTGATGGCGTGTAGATGCCAATCTGACGCAGAAGAGAATCGCTATCAGAATTTCAGACGCGAAGTGGCGCGAAAATCCTTGCTTGATTGCGCTTGGAGCGTAGGATTGACGCATGCAGGAACACATCGCGCGCAACCTCAAGCTGCTGTGCAGCTATGCCCCCTCGATCGCCGCGGTCTGCCGAAATCTTGGTATCAATCGGCAGCAGTTCACCAAGTATCTTAATGGCACATCGCGCCCTTCTGCGCGCAATATCCGGCGAATCTGCGATTATTTTG
>SKWJ01000305.1 GCA_007128995.1 Paracoccaceae bacterium | reverse complement strand
GGCAAATGCAACACCGACAGATGATTGAGCACAGTCAGATGAACTTTCTGAAACGTCGATGGAAATGGGAGGAGATCGATCACGCCTGCGTGTAACGATTATCCTTTGAAGTGGATGAAGCTCAGTTGTGACTTTTGCCAATTGCACAGAGCGTCTTCGAGGACTGCCATGCCCACTTGTAGATCGCCATCAAGATCGTCGAGCATCTGTTGAAGCTGTGCGGGCGGCGTGTTCGCATTGGCAGCCCCGTTGAATAGCAGTCTTGCACCTCGCCTTGGCCCTGTTGCTCCATGAAGATATGCCGAAAGCGGCTGCATAGCCACGATGCCGTAGCGCGCCAACAGCATGAGGTAATCGAACTTCGCAAGTCGACCGAAGCTCGGAATGTTCAGCGAGTTGTACATGGCGTCGAACCTGTCATTCGGAGCGTGGGCCAATACCGCTTGCAGGAATGCTTGGTGACCACGCACCCCGATGAGCCTGACGTATTCGCTGACAACATGGCCAGTGTATCTGGCTGAACCAGGTCGAAGGCTTTCATACTTCCTGTGGTTTCCGAATTTCCCACGAATGCTGGTCCAATTCGCAGTCAGCCACGCATCGAATGCGGCAGGATTGCCAGAAACCGATGGCCAATCCCAGAGACCGTTACCAAGCATTCCATAGACGTCTTGCAGGCGTAACCAACCACTATCAGCGGGCTTCGCGAAGTGGGTCATGAGAAAAACAAGCCAAGCAGCCTCGTCGAGATTACCATTCGCGACGTACAGGGCAACAGCTTGCTCTGGGCTGAAGAGGGCGTCGTGAGGGTCTGCTCGTCGCGGTGAAATCGGACGCACTTGAACGAGTCTATAGTAGTCCTCCCTGCGGACGCTGGCAATGAGCTGAAGCACTAGTGTATCAAGCGCCCTTGGAACCTGGACGCCTGGCAGCGGTCGTGTTTGGGCCGAATGTGCGAGAAGGCGAGCCCTGAATTGCTGACGTTGCGCGTTTCGTGTTGGCCAGGTCATTTCGGTGTTCCGTTAGTTAGGACACAGAGTCTTTTATGATCGTCGGAGGCAGGTCGTTAACAAACGGAAGATACACCGCATTGGAAAAATCTGATCTCAAATCTGACAAGTCCTCTCGCCGTCGCCTTGCCCAATGCACTTGGAGCAGTCGCACTATGTCGGCCCAATACGGATCATCTATAACGTCTTGGGCCCTGAAAATTTCTCCGTCTCTGATGCGCCTCTCAGCATCAAGTAGCTTAGGGATCAACGCAAAAGGATTACCAGGAGGCATCTCGGGCATTTCGTTTGTCCTTTGATGGCCTTCGTCATTATACCTTTTTACCGCTTCAATGTGTTTGTCATAGACGTGCATCGAACCAACGTGGTGAATAAAGATGCCGAGCTGCACCCCAAGTAGAGACGCAAACATTTCCTGAAGCATGGTGAAGCAGAATATGTCATGTGGCAGACCCCAGTATGCATCATTGGACCTCATCGTCGCCGACATATGTAATTGGTCATCCCGCAGATGAAACTGCATGGTAGTGGTGCAAGGGATTTCCTTCTTGTCGACAGCAATATCTTCGGCATCAAAAAGCTGGATTACGGCACGACGACTGCCAGGCCTACGAGCGAGCAAGTCGGCAACATTCTCAATCTGATTTATGCTGCCGTTCTTTCGAAAAAGTCGAGGACCGTAGGCACCTTGAAGCACTCCATCTACTGCGTCGTTCTCGTACCGGGCAATATAGTGCTTTATGAAATCTAGCTGATCCGAACCGGAGAGGTACCACAGAAGCTCACCGATCGCGCTGAATGGCTTCCCCCGATCTTCTGATCGGCTTAATCGCGATCTTGGCCGCCGAATCCTCAGTGTCACTCCGAGGCATTCGAGCGTGCCTCCTCTGGTGCCATGATTCGTAGAGCCCTCCTCAAGCAGTCTTTGATAGAGTTCGATTAAGACATCATCGAGGCTGTCGCCGGCTATCTCCATGAATAAAATCTCTCTGCTCGAACCGTTCGCCGGTCACTCAGGGGCATGATGTTCTTCAAGTCGATGGCGGTCAAGGGCAGTTGATGGGATACCAAACTTCGTCAAAAGGGCTCTCTGGCTTGGTGCAGCCGAAGAATTAGCAATGCGATGTGTCGATATCGCGCGGCCATTGCACAGACCCGGCAGATTTTGGTGGGTCCATATATCCCAGCGCTCGATCACCTGCGTTATTCCAGCGATTCACCAAGCCCTCCCAAAACGAGGTACATTCATCGCGTGTTCGCCGCTCATAAGCCTCTCTTGCATGGCGAAGCGAAATTATGAGCGCTTCAGGGTGCTGCTCAGCCTCTGCCAACAGATGACGGGTTTGGGGCCCGACTTTTCCGTCAACTGTCGCGCCCAGCGCGATCTGCAACGTTCTTACCGCACCTGTAGGGCCGCGGTTCCATGCGATATCACGCAGAAGAAATTGGATCGCCGGATTTCGCGCCTCGCGTGCCGGGAAATCTGTCTTTGACGCAATATAAGACACGGCCTCTGTCTCTGCCTGCGCATGTTGGCCGCGCTCAATCATGCCGCGCAAACGTATCGCCGTAGCTCGATGGAAGCGCTCGTTGATTCCAGCCACTTCAAACCTGCCGCCACCATCTCCGCGTGGCAGTCGATAGACAATTAATCGGCCCTGCCTGTCTCTGCGCGCTTCAAAATTGACGATATGTTGCGCCATCTCAAGGCGTAAATCCACCGCTCTGTCGGAAGTCAGCGCAGGTTCATGCGACAAAGGCGAACAACCCAAGACAAAGGTAACAGAAGCTGCCAGCAGCAACTTTACAAAATACACTTGCATACTCATCCCCCAAATCAACAAATGACTAATGGCCATGTTTGAAACAAGTATCTCAGCCGACATTCTCTAAGTGGCATGTTTTGCTTTATGATAGTCGCCTGATTCTGCCTGCTGGACAAGGTTTTTTCACCTTGAGCGGTGCCCACGATAGCTCAAACTGTTCGAACTGGGCGGACCATACCCTGATGCCACATTTAAGCCAGACGTCGGTGTATTTCAGCGTGAGGGGCAGTCGTCCCGCCGGTTTTGTCGATGGCCAGCGTCTCGGTCGCAAACCATTAGATCTGTGCGACAGTGACCGCTTGTGCATCGACCGCACGGCTACCCACGACGCCTGCCGCATGATCGAATCCAAGGCCAAGCGGTCAGCATCGTAAACATCCTCTTATCGGGCTAGCCGCCCGAACTGGTCTGCGCACCCCGGAACCCTTCTCGCACACGGCGGTCAAACTTAAGCCTATCTGCCCTATGCCAGCCCGCACCCGCAGGGTAATCCGTGAAACACGCCTCTCGCAGCCTTGAGGTAGCTGATGTATCAGCGCAATACCAAGTTAAGAACTGAGAAGTTCGCGCCAGTTGATGAATACGGGCTGGTTTTTGATAGCGGTCCCAACCTCCCCGGTGGTCCCAACCCTGTCCCAACCTCTGAGGGGGGTTGGGGACACGAAAAGCCGTTTAAAAACAACGGTGTCCCCAACCTCACCCTGTGGTCCCAACCTTTTGCTATACATTCATGTGAGAAAACGAAAAACGTCGGGAACATGCATTTCTATATGAAAAGAGTAGGACCCCCGT
>SKWJ01000155.1 GCA_007128995.1 Paracoccaceae bacterium | reverse complement strand
TCTGCCCTGCGCAAGGCGTCTTTCATCCGTTCGGGGATGGTTTTCTGAAACGAGCGCGCCATGAGATGGATCAGGCATTCACTGTCAGAACTGGACTGAAAGATAGAGCCGCGCTCTATCAGTTCACGCCGGATCGAATCGGCGTTGGTAATATTACCATTATGCGCGAGCGCCGCGCCGCCCATCGCAAATTCGCCAAAGAAAGGCTGCACATCACGGATCTGCGTCGCACCTTTGGACCCCGCGGTGGAATAGCGTACATGCCCGATCCCGATCGCGCCGGGCAGCCCCTCTATCACGCCAGCCTTGGTGAAATTGTCACGCACAAGGCCAAATCGATGAGCGGAATGAAACCCCGAATCAGGGTGATGGGTGATGATTCCGCCTGCTTCCTGCCCACGATGCTGCAGCGCATGCAACCCGAGCGCTACGAAATTGGCTGCATCATCAAGACCGATACAGCCGAATACTCCACATTCTTCGCGCAGTTTGTCGTCGTCGAACGGGTGGCTGAGCATTGGGTACTCACATCTCGTGGTCGGATTTGATTGCTCTAACCTATCCGTCTCGCGCTGTCACGTCTTGAACGCATCACGCTTACGAGCAATTGGCAACCAGCTCTTCATATTTGCCGACCAGCCAGTTTGGGGCGTCTTCTGGAACGACCTGATCCAGATTGCCCGACAATTGCCCGAAGACCGCCGCCGAGCGCGACGACTCGACCAGTGCGACCGTGCCCGGCGGGACTGCGCGGTCAAAGACCAGCAATGCGATCGCCACCAGCAGCATTCCGCGCGCTATACCGAACAAGAACCCTGCGCCCTGATCAATCCCGCCAAGTGCAGAATTGCGCACGAAAGACGAGAAGAGAGGCGTGAACAGTGCTGCCAGAACGAGGGTTACCGCAAAAACGACTGCGAATGCCGCGATCACGGTCAATTCACAGCTATCCCCAAGAAAGTCACCCAGATAGGGGATCTCGCGCACCAGCGGTTGCACGGCCGGTGCGAACATGAAGGCCAGGACCGCCGCAGCAACCCACCCAAGGATCGCCAGCGTCTCGCGCATGAAGCCGCGCGAATAGGCCAGGATGCCCGAAACGATGATGATCACCGCAACGCCCGCATCGACAATGTTGAAGCCTTCCATGTGCTTCTCCCAAATGCTGCGCCGGTTACCCTGCGCCAAAGATCTGTCCGACCACTTCAGCAAGGTCGGGCATTTCCTTAAGTGTGAATCCTGCCATGTCGGCGGGTTTTGCCAGCCGGGGCGCTATTGCAGCGCAGAAACCAAGTTTCTGCGCTTCTTTCAACCTGTTTTCGGTCTGGCTCACTTGTCTGAGAGCGCCAGAGAGGCTGATTTCTCCAAAAACAACAGTATCGGCGGGAAGCGCGGTATCCTCGCGGGCAGAAAGCAGCGCACAAGCAATGGCCAGATCAGCGGCCGGCTCAAGGACTCGCATGCCACCTGCAACATTCAAAAAGACATCCATACCGGCAAAGGGAATGCCGCAGCGCGCTTCAAGGACTGCGAGAATGGTCGACAGGCGGGCCGAATCAAGGCCGACAACAGTGCGCCGGGGCGTTCCGAGCGCTGACGCCGCGACCAGTGCCTGAATTTCTGTCAGCATCGGACGTGTGCCCTCGATCCCTGCGAAGACGACAGAGCCCGGCGTCGGCGCGCCTCGCTCTGACAGGAACAAGGCCGAGGGGTTGGCAACTTCAGCCAGCCCTGCGCCGGTCATTTCAAAGACACCGATTTCGTCTGCGGGTCCGAACCGATTCTTCACAGCGCGCAGAATCCGGAACTGATGCCCGCGCTCCCCCTCGAAATACAGCACCGTATCAACCATATGTTCGACCACGCGCGGTCCGGCGATTTGTCCATCCTTTGTAACATGTCCGACCAGAATCACCGAAACGCCGCGCCGCTTTGCAAAACTGACCAGTTCATGGGCAGCGGCGCGCACTTGCGCAACTGAACCGGGTGCGCTGTCAACCGTATCAAGCCACATCGTCTGGATCGAGTCGATCACGACCAGATCAGGGCGTGTGGCGTCCAGCGTGGAGAGGATATCGCGCAGGTTTGTTTCCGCCCCAAGATGGACCGGGGCTTGTGACAGGCCCAGACGGGCGGCGCGCAACCGCACTTGCGCGGCCGCCTCCTCGCCAGAGATATAGTAACAGGTCATCGCCCGGTTTGCGAAACTCGCCACCGCTTGCAATAGAAGCGTTGATTTTCCGATCCCGGGATCGCCCCCAACCAGGATCGCCGAGGCGCTGACAAGCCCGCCGCCCAGAACCCGGTCCAGTTCTGCCATCCCGCTTGCAGCACGCGGGGGTGGCGGTTCGGCATCTGCCAGTGTGGACAAGGCGATCTGGCGCCCCTGCGCCATTTTCCTGCCCGGCCCGGCAGACAGGGGGGCTTCCTCGATGATGGCGTTCCACGCCCCGCAACTGTCGCAGCGGCCTGACCATTTGCGATGCACCGCTCCGCAGGCCGTACAGGTGAAATTAGTGCTTGCCTTGGACATGGGGCGTTATCGCAAGCGCAGCCGGTCACCGCAAGCGTGTTCAAGCGAAGGCGCCATCCTCTCGGCTACATTCTGTCACAAGCCAGTCGCGCAAGCTTTTCACAGCCCGGTTGGGGCGCGATCTTTCGGGTTCCATCAGCCAGTAACCCGCCCCGTTGGGCCAGTCCGGGGCCAATATGTGCAGCTCTCCCACCGCGATTTCGGGCCGGAACAGAAACGGCGGCAGTAACGCGACGCCAAACCCAGCCATACAGGCTTGTGCCATGGCTGCAAGATGTTCGAAAACCATCACGGGCGGTTCGGGCGGTGGCAGATCGTGGGCCTTCATCCAGTCAGCCCATTCCTCTGGCCGGGACGAGAGCGCCAGTCGCGGCAGGCGCGCGATGTCCGCAAGGCGTGTCGTCTGGAAGGCCGCAGCGGCAACCGGCTGGACGCGGTCTTCCATCAGGAGCGTTGCGCGCGTGGCAGGCCAGTCTGCGCGGCCTGCATGGATGGCGGCATCGACGCCTGCATGCGCCATGTCGAACGCACCGATCCGGGTCACGAAATGAAGTGTGATCTGGGGATATGCGCGCAGGAAGCGCGGCAATCTCGGAATCAACCACCGTGTCCCGAAGGTGGGCAGGATGGCAAGTGTCAGGCGCGTGGCATCCTTGTCATCCTGAAGCGCGAGCGCCGCTTGATGCAACTGGCCGAGTGCATTTCGTATCGCGCGCGCATAAGCCTCGCCTTCCGGGGTAAGGCTGACATGTCGCGGTCCGCGCGTCAGCAGCAGGCAGCCCAGTTGCGTTTCAAGCGTTGCCACCTGCCGCGACACTGCCGATTGTGTCAGCGCAAGCTCGTCTGCGGCAAGGGTGAAGCTGCCAAGTCGCGCCACGGCTTCGAAGGCTTGCAAAGTTTGGATCGGAGGCAGGAATTTACGCGATATCGGCATGTGGTATTCCAAAAGGGAATGAAGTGATGAGGGATTGATCATTCAAAATTCACTAGCAGTCGTATATAGTATGTCAAACCCGCATATTACTGGAGAATGTCATGCCGCTCGATAAACCCGCACTCAAGGCCAAGGACGCCCCTGATCTCGGGAAGTTCACATGGGAAGATGC
>SKWJ01000038.1 GCA_007128995.1 Paracoccaceae bacterium | reverse complement strand
TGACATGCCCCGCCAGCAGCAATGCAAAGCTTTTGCCGATGCCCAGCCAGTTCAGGAACAGCAAGAGCGCCACCGCCAGCACAACTTCCGGCACAAGGATGGGCGCAATCAGAATGGTGGTGATCAGGTTCTTGCCGGGCACGGAATAGCGCACCAGCGCAAGGCTTGCCAGCACACCCAGCGTGGTCGAGATCAGCGCCGTCAGCAGACCAAGGATCAGCGAGGTGCGAAAGGCGCGCATCACGGCATCATTGTTCCAAAGTGCTTCGAACCAGCGCAGGGAAACGCCGGTCATGGGGAAGCTGCCGAACTGGTTCTGATTGAACGACAGCAACACCACCACCGCCACAGGCAGGAACATGAACAGATAGACAAGGATCGTGTAGGCGCGGATCGCCGCCCAGCCCATATTCCTGCGCCCGCCCATCAGCCCAGACCTTTCGTCAGTTGAGACATGCCAAGATAACGGTTGTAGAGCGCCACCAGCGCGCCCAGCACGATCAGAAGCAGCAGCGACAATGCCGAGCCCATCGGCCAGTTCAATTGGGTGATGATCGCCTCAAAGACCAGATTGGCAAACATCGCATCGCGCGGCCCGCCCAGAATAAGCGGCGTGATATAGGTCCCCGCCCCCAGCACAAAACATAACAGCCCACCCGCGGCCAGCCCTGGCAGGGACAGCGGCAGCGTCACCTGCGTGAAAGCCTGCCAGCGCGTCGCACCCAGCGATGTGGCGGCGTCTTCAAGATTGGTGTCGATCCCGTCAAGGCTGACATAGATGTTCAGCACCATGAAGGGCAGCAGGAAATGCACCAGCCCCAGAATGACCGTTGCCTCATTATACAGCATCTGAATCGGGGATGCGGTGATCCCGAGCGTCACCAGAAACGTGTTCAGCGCCCCCGAAGACCCCAGAATGTTGATCCAACTCATCGTGCGGATGATGTAGCTGATCCAGAAGGGCAGCATCAGAAGCAGCAGCAAGATCAACTTGTTGCCGCTCGACCGGGTGATGAAATAGGCCGCCGGGTAGCCCAGAGCAGCGCAGAAGAACGTCGTGATGGCGGCGATTTTCAGAGTGTTGAGCAGGATATATCGATAGAACGGATCGGTCAGCGCGCGCTGCCAGTTGTCCAGATGAAAGCCAACCGTATCCGGCCCGACAGCCGAGCGCAGCCAGAAGGAATAGACCACGATAAACAGAAGTGGCACCAGAAGCAGCAATGTCACCGCCCCCAGCGCTGGCGACAGCAAGATCCACGGCTGCCGTTTTTCGCGGGCTTCTACGGACATATCGGAAATGCGCCTGAGAGGAATGCAGAACGAACCATGCGCTCAGATTGCAAAGCGGCTTCATATAAGGCAAATTGATAATCAGAATAGTGATTATAGGTCTGATCAATGGACGAGATGCGCGATGCTGACCGCCTTTCGCGGGATCTGGACTGGAACCTGCTGCGCAGCTTCGTGATCATGGCAGAGGCGCGATCCATCACGGATGCCGCACAGCAATTGCGACTGACCCAGCCTTCCGTTTCTACCGCATTGAAAAAGCTGGAAAATCATATTGGCAAGCGGCTGATTGACCGCGCACCGGGCCGCTATGAACTGACCCGCGCGGGTGCGCTGCTCTACCACGAGGCAGTAGAGATACACGGGGCAGTGCACCGCCTCTCCACGCTGATGCGCGACATGACGGATGAGGTGCGCGGCCATGTGCGCATCGCGGTGGCCAGCCATGTCGTCTGCCCATTATTTGATCAGGTACTGGCCGATTTCCATGCTCGTCACCCGCATGCCACCTTGTCGATCTCGGTGCTTGGGTCAAGCGCCGCGCTTGCCAGCGTCACCGCACGCACCGCCTCTTTCGCGATCTGTCTGGTGCACAGGCGCGACCCGAAGATCGAGTATCTGCGCCTCTATCGTGAATTTTTCGGCCTCTTCTGTGGTCCGCCACATCCGCTGTTCGGGCGCAGCGATCTGCGCCAGACAGATCTGGCAGGACATGCCGCTGTCAGTTTCGAGACCGACAGGCTGCATGATGCCTTGCGCGCGGTGACCCTGTTGCGCGCAGAATCCGAACTGAGCGAGCGGATTATCGGCACCTCCAGCCATCTGGAAGAAGTCCGCCGCATGGTGATTGCCGGGTTGGGCATCGGGCCTTTGCCAGTGCATGTCGTCGCGCGCGATGTGCAGGACGGGCTGCTCTGGCGGTTGCCGCCCTATGTCGATCCTCCGCCCATTGATGTGCATCTGGCATGGAACCCGAAGGCCATGCTCAACCGTGCAGAGGCGGCCCTTCTGTCCAGCCTGCAAACCGCGATTTCGCAGGTTCCGATGGCGTTGCGGACGTATGGCTGAGACTGCGGCGGGGCAAAAGACAGAGTCCGGTTTCGGACTGATTCTCTGAACCAATCCGCACCGCGCAACCGATGGTTGCCACGCGCAAATAAAAACACGACATGATTGATAAATACCTGATATTTCTACAAAAATGGTTAACAAATCGCAAGTTTTTACTTAGCACGCCCAAAAGTTGTGGTATTTTGTTCAAACCATAGTGGAGTATGTAAAATGAAGTTCATGACCTCGGTTCGTGCCGCAATCGCGGCGACGGCCCTAGCATTAATACCCGCAGCATCTTTTGCGACGACAGTATCGTCGACACAATTGACTGGTGCGAATCTCGACTCAATAACACCCTTCGCCAATCCTGCTTTCACAACCGCAGGTCCTGGTGTTGTTGAAAACGTCAACACAACAATTCCCGGCACGCGTCTGTCCCCCTGGACAGGGTCGACAGTCAATTCCGGCGGCCTTTTTTCGTCCGTGCCGGGCGGCAATACAGCAACCTACCAGTTCACTCAGGTGCAAAAAGCCCTGAGCTTTATCTGGGGGTCGCCAGACACCTACAATACGCTGACCCTGACGCTTGGCGGCGATCTGGTCGCACAGGTCATTCCCGGCGGTACGCCGACAGGGCCCGGGGTTTCTGGCAATGCACCGCTTGCCCCGCAATCCGGTGCATGGCTTTTCACCGCCGACAATACGCGGTTTGACGGGGTCAGTTTCTTCTCGGGCGCAAATGCGTTCGAGATTGCAAACTTCCAGACCACCCCCATTCCGTTGCCTGCGGCCGGGTGGCTGTTGCTGACGGCCCTTGGCGGGGTCGGATTGATGTCGCGCCGCCGCAAACAATCTGCGGCGTGATGACCCAAACATCCACGCTGTGAACTGCGTGGTGGCAAAACCGACAAAGGGCAGACAGAAGGCTGCCCTTTGTGCGCTCAGAACAGGTCAAGCCAGAACAGCATTGCGACGGCGACCGCCAGCAGGACAAGGGTTTCGATCACAACGATCGCCAGATGCCCGCCACCAACCGCTGTCAGGGCCTTGAGTGATGTCTTGATCCCGAGCGCTGCAATTGCCGTGATCAGACAGGCGCGCGCGAAGATATCGACCTGGGCCACCAGTGCTGCCGGCAGATCCACGGCACTGCCCAGCACGACCAGCACCAGAAACAGCACCATGAACCATGGCAGAAGCGGGATCTTGCCCCCACCAGCGCCGGCACCTGTCGCGCGCAGAACCAGCACGATCGCCACCAGAACAACTGGCAGCATGGCCACACGAAAAAGCTTGGTGATCGTCGCCATCTCGCCTGCGG
>SKWJ01000318.1 GCA_007128995.1 Paracoccaceae bacterium | reverse complement strand
CACCTGTGTCAGCAAAGGGCGTCCCGCGAAATGCGCCGTCAGATTGTCGCGCATCAACTGGCCCATCGCGTGGCGGGTCTCGAAGGTGCCGCTGGCGTGATGAGGTTGCAGCAGCACATTGTCCAGCCGCGCGAAACGCGGATTGAGCTTCGGCTCGCCTTCGAACACATCAAGCGCTGCGCCGCGCAACCTGCCCTGTTCCAGCGTATCCAGAAGGGCCGCTTCATCGATATTCTGCGCCCGCGAGATATTGACCAGCAGACCCTTCGGGCCAAGCGCGTCCAGAACAGCGGCATTCACGATATGGCGCGTTTCATCCGTGGCGGCCAACGTCACAAACAGGACATCACATTGCGCCGCAAGATCACGCGCATCTCGAACAAACTGCCAGTTTTCGCATTCCGACTTGGGACTGCGCGCAGTGTACGCGATCTGCATATCAAACCCTTGCAGACGCTTCGCGACAGCCATGCCGATACGCCCAAGCCCAAGGATGCCAGCACGCTTACCACAAGCGCGGTGCTGCAATGGATACCCGCCCTTGGCCGCCCAGTCACCCGACCGCGCCCAAGCTTCCGCTGCAACAATCCCGCGCGAAAGCGCCAGCCACATCCCGAGCGCAAGATCGGCACAATCATCAGTCAAAACATCGGGCGTATTCGTCACAGCAATATCGCGCGCCGCACAAGCTGCAAGATCGACAGTATCATAGCCGACACCATAGACCGAGATGATCTCCAGCGCAGGACAGGCAGCGATCACGTCGGCATGCGCGCCCAGGTCGCCGCGGGTTGCAATAGCGTTTATGTCTGAACCAACACTAGCAAGAAACGCATCCTTGTCAGTCGCGTCAAAATAGCGATGCACCTCGTAGGCATTGCGTAGCGGGGTTTCGTCCCATTCGGGCAACTGGCCCATCTGAAGAATATGCGGCTTTGACATGCAACAATCCGTTTTACTGAGAGTTTTGGTGTTGACCTTTAGTGATAACGTTAACATACTCTTGAAAATCTTGGCTTGTCCAGCAAAATACGAAGGAAATCAGCATGAACTACAAATTGTTTGACCTGAGCGGTAAGCGTGCGCTGATCACAGGGTCGTCTCAGGGGATCGGCTATGCTCTGGCGCAAGGTCTGGCACAGGCAGGCGCACAGATTGTGCTGAATGGGCGTGATGTGGCCAAGCTGGCCGAGGCCGCTGACACCATCCCCGACGCGCTGACGCTGGCCTTTGATGTCACCCGACATGAAGAGGTGCGCCATGCAGTGGACGGTTTCGAGGCCGAGAATGGTGCCATCGACATCCTCGTCAACAATGCTGGGATGCAACATCGCACGTCCTTGGAGGATTTCCCGGCAGATATGTTCGAGAAGCTCTTGCAGACCAATATCGCCAGCGTGTTCCATGTTGGTCAAGCTGTGGCGCGGCACATGATCGGGCGTGGCAAGGGTCACATCATCAACATTGCAAGCGTCCAGACATTGCTCGCTCGCCCCGGCATCGCGCCCTACACTGCCACAAAGGGTGCAGTTGCGAACCTGACGAAAGGCATGGCGACTGACTGGGCACAGCTTGGACTGAATTGTAATGCAATCGCACCGGGATATTTTGACACGCCACTAAATGCGGCATTGGTTGCTGATCCGGAGTTTTCTGCATGGCTGGCCAAGCGCACCCCTGCAGGACGCTGGGGGAATGTCGAAGAATTGCAGGGCGCCTGCATCTTCCTTGCGTCCGATGCCGCGTCCTTCGTCAACGGGCACACGCTTTTCGTCGACGGGGGCATCACGGCCTCTCTCTGATATCAACCACCCTAGCAGGAGCATAAGATGACTACGAAAATCGCCCTGATCGGCGCAGGGGCCATGGGCGGCGCTATCGGAGCGCGGCTGGTCGAGACTGGGACTGCGCTTGCAGTGTTTGATCTTGACCCACTGAAAATGGACGCATTGGTTGCTCAGGGGGCAAAGCCCGCGCGGAGCGGAGCAGATGCAGCGCAGGACGCGGCGGCGGTGATCCTTAGCCTGAACTCTGCGAAAATTGTCGAAGCCGCAGTTTTTGGCTCGAGCGGCGTTGCCGAAGGGGCTTCAGCCGGCACGCTCATCATCGATATGTCCTCAATCGATCCGACCTCGACCCAGAACTTCGCGGTCCGTGCGAAAGAGATGGGTCTTGGATGGGTCGATAGTCCTCTTTCCGGCGGCATCCCCAAAGCCGCTACGGGCGAGTTGACGCTGATGCAGGGCGGGGAGGACGCCGATGTGATCAAGGCCCAGTCTGTCCTGGCCACTGTTGCGTCGAACCAGACGCATATGGGTCCGGCAGGCGCTGGCCAGACAACCAAGCTTATCAATCAGGTCTTGTGCGGTTTGGGCTTTGTTGCGGTTGCCGAAGCCACGGCGCTTGCCGAAGCCGCGGGCGTTGACGCCACCCGCATCCCGCAAGCACTGCGCGGGGGGCGCGCAGATTCGGCACTACTTCAGGAATACATGCCCCGCTTTGCGGCGCGCGACTACCGGCGCACGGGTCGGATTGACAACATGGTCAAGGATTTGAACGGCGCGCAAAACCTGGCGCGGTTGAGCCATACCTCGATGCCCCTCACAGCGCTGTGCGCCGAAATCCACCGGATGCTGACAGCCGCCGGGCTTGGCGGCGAAGATCAGGCGGCGCTGATGGAATATTTCACCGGCGCAGGCATGCCGTTGCGCGATTCCAACAATGACGCTGACTAAATGCGCTGGCCGCAACGAAAGGCTGGATTGAATGCCGCCTTCGCGTTAGCGAGACAGCATGGATAACGCACGCAAAGCCCCAACAATGACGGATGTCGCGCGCGCGGCGAATGTGTCGCCCATGACCGTCAGCCGGGCTTTGAAGTCGGGAAGTCTGGTCAGCGAGAGCACGCGCGCGCGCATTCTCGCAGCGGCAGAAGAGCTGGGATATGTGCTCGACAGCACTGCTTCCAGCCTACGCTCGCAGAAATCGGATTTCGTTGCTGTCACGATCCCTTCGATCAACAACGCCAATTTCGCCGATACCGTCGGGGCATTGACCGAAGGGCTGAAGCCCAGAGGGCTGCAGATCCTGCTTGGCTACACGAATTACGACATGCAGGAGGAAGAGCGCCTGATCGAACAACTTCTGCGCCGCAAACCACAAGCCGTTGTCGTGACTGGCGGCAAACATACGCCACGCTGTCGTAGGCTTCTTGAGAATGCGAATGTGCCCGTGATCGAAACGTGGGATCTGCCGGATTCCGCGCTGGACCATGTGATTGGCTTTTCCAATGCGCAGGCCGTGCAATCCATGGTCGATCACTTCGTGGCTAAAGGACTGACGCGCATTGCTTTCATCGGCGGGGATGCAGATCGCGACACTCGCGGGCTGGATCGGCGGCGTGGCTTTGTGTCGGCCATGCAGGCGCACGGCCTTGATGCGACACGCCTGATTGCGGCAGGGCCACCCCCGATCTCAATGCGCGAAGGGGCGGAGGCGATGGTGCATCTGCTGGATACCGCCCCCGATACGGAAGCAGTGATTTGCGTGTCCGATTTGTCGGCATTCGGCGCGCTGAGCGCCTGCCAGCGCCGTGGAATCGTGGTGCCGGATCAGATTTCCATTGCGGGTTTCGGTAACTACGAGGTTGGGTCTATCTGTGTGCCATCGAT
>SKWJ01000500.1 GCA_007128995.1 Paracoccaceae bacterium | reverse complement strand
GTCTACTACATCTTGACAATTTTCATGCACCGCCGACTAGCTTTTCGGTTTACACCGAAATTAACAATTCAGCCCCAGAAATGAGGTTCTCGCGGGCTCCTGTTATGCGATTTCAGGTACTTAGTTTGCGCTTCAAAACTTAACCTTATCGCTGCTGAAATTCGGGTCACCTGATGATCCCCTCGAAACTCTGGCGTCACTCTTGCCTGTTTGCATGGGAGCGAACTCACCTTCTCTCGCAATGCATGACGCAACACTCTGAAAATGGCCAGGGATGGTCAAGCTTGATCTCGCAATATCAAACCCACCGCGCAAAGGCCATTGACTTCAGGCTTTGAAAGCTGCCTCGCGACATCTGGATCAGGCATAGGCTCAGCCGTCAGGCTTCGACCGCAGGCGGCGACCGGATGGTCTGTCAAAGGGAAAGGCGCGGTGGGGGTCCAAGTCGTGGACCATATCCATATCTTCGCCAAAGGTACTTTCGCCGTCTTCGGCAATGACCCGCTGCGCCACGGTCTGCGCCCGCAGACAGGCGTAGGACATGCCTATCCCTTTCTCTGTCATGATCTCGCGCCGCGCCTGGACAATTCAGCAAGGACATCCAGTTCTGCCGGATCATAAGCGCGCCCATCCGGCCAGAGCAGGTCGTGAAACCACAGCCCCGGCGCCTGGACAAGACCGTGAAGCGCCTCCAGGTCGGCGGGCCAGGGCTGGTCGGTCTGGGTGCGGCCCTTGACCAGCCCCCAGCAATAGGCTCCGACGCGTTGGTCGTGATAAAGCGGCAACTGATCGGTGATCGTGCTGCCGATTGTACGTGCCATCCATTCGGTGATCAGGACCGGGCGCCCATGTACGGCAAGCTGATCGAGATACTTGCGCGCATGCGCCAGATCGCAATAGGCGTGGAAACTCACGATGTCGGAGAGAGCAATCGCCTGCCGGTCGATCGGATCATCGAAGGCTGGGACATCTTGACCCAGCTTCGGGGTTCGCCAAGCCGCCACTGTCAGCGGCTGAGAGGGTCCCACAGCGCGCGCCCAGACGAAACACGCAGCCATCAACGCCTGGCTATACGCCGCAAGGGCAGGGTCATATTCGCTGAAGCCACCGTTTTCTGTAAAAACCATCCGATTGCCCGGCTCGTTATACAGATCCCAGGCGAGGATGCGCGCGTCATCGCGATGCGCCGTGATCATATCCTGCAGATAGACGCCGAACTCTGGCCATTGGGCGCGGTGCATGACCGCATCGCGCCCGGGCGAGGCGACCGCGCGGCTGTTGTGAATGCCTGCAACCGGGTCAGGTTGCGGGCCCCAGACAGGCTCGGCCCCGCCAAAACCGCAATCGTCGAACAGCACTGGCATGACGGAAAGACCGCGCTCTGCGGCAGTCTGCACAAACCAGTCGAACCGTGCCAAGAGCCCAGCGCGGTCGTGTTTCCAGACCAGAAAATGCAGGTTGGTGCGGATGGCATTCATTCCGATATCCGCTGCCCAGTCCAGTTCACGGGCGATGGTCGGGCGGTCAAAGGTTTCAGCGCGCCACATTTCAAGGAAGTTCACGGCGCTCGAGGGCAGGAAATTGCAGCCCACTGGCCAGGGCTGGGCCTGCCACCAGTCATTGGCCTGTGCCGTCGTCCAGCGAGAGCAGGGAGCGGGGGTCATCTTCGGCATGGTCAGGGATCGCGTTTCGGGAAAAGGGGCCCGCATCGATAATGCGGGCCGTTGCACCGGTTTCAGCGGTCAAGCAGGTCCTGCACATCCGCCTCGGCATCGGCAAGCGCGGCATCGACAGACTTGCCCGTCAGCCAGATCGCCTGAAGCTCGCGGTTGAGCACGTCCTGAATCGCGCCATAGCGCACTGAGGGCGGAGTATCGCGGGCGATATCGGCTGTGCCGGTATATTCATCCCGATGCGGCAAAGCGGCATATTCTGCACTGGCAAGAACAGAGGAACGCACGGCCATATGTCCGGTGCGCGCCCAATCGATATTGTGGTCATTGATGAAAGCTAGCACCTGCAAGGCAGCAGCATAGGTATCCGCGTCATTGGCCTTCAGCGGTGCGGGAATTGCCCACATATGGCTGTCGGCCCAGGTTGCCCCCTCGTCAAAGAGAGTTGGGAAATCGGCTGCGAAATAACGGTTGAGGCCCTGGTCATCCTTGGCCGCCTCGGCGCTGTAGAAATCCACGACCCATGTGCCATTGACAAGAATGGCTGCCTCGCCATTCAGAAAGGCCTGCTGGCTGTCGGCATAGTTCAGTTGCGCATTGGCAAGGCCCGCGTCGAAAAGCTGGGTGATGGCACTGATGGCGTTGCGCGCTTCGGGCGTGTCGATGGTGGCGGTGTCGCCCTCGAAAATATTCGAGCCCTGTTGCCAGATCAATGCCAGTGCCACACGCACCCCGATGGGGAATTGTGCAAAATCGGCCGCCAGATAGTCCTGCCCGGTCGTCTGTTTGACGGCGCGCGCATGCTCCAGCAATTCCTCGGGCGACGAAGGCAGCACCGGCGCGCCATTCTCAACAAGGCCGGCGGCTTCCATCAGGTCCATGTTGACATGCCAGAGGTTGGCATGGAAATCCATCGGTACGCCGACAATACGGTCGTTATAGGTGACAGCCTCAAGGGCGGCAGCTTCCCAGTCTGACGGATCGATCCCGGCAGCCGCCAGATCATCGGTCAGATCGGCCAGCGCGCCGATGCTGGCGAATTCCGGCACACGGTGGCGGTGCATGACATGCACGTTGGGCGGCGTGCCGCCCGCATAGGTTGCCTTGATCTGGTCATAATAGTTCCCCCAATCCGTGGGCAATGTGCTGACCGAGATGCCATCAAGCTGCGCATCGGCGGCATTGATGATCGACTGGATGATGCAGGCTTCGCCAACCGTTACCTTGGTATCCGTACCCGCATTCTCGCAATCGCCGAAGAAGCGGCCCAATGTGACTTCCTGTGCCACGGCCCCTGTGGCCAGCACTGCCAGCGCCGAGGCGCCAAGTATCATGTGTTTCATGTCAGTTTCCTCCCTTGATTGTCTTGCGGTTTTCAGCCCTTGGTGCCGCCTGCTGTCATGGCGCGCACCACATAACGTTGGAAAATCAGGAACAGCACGACCACCGGCAGCGATGCGACAACACCCGAGGCCATGACACGTCCCAACCCTTCGGCCTGTGCGAAATTCGACTGGATCGAGGCAAGCCCCAGTGTGATCGTGAAAAACTCTCGCTGCTGGGCCGACACGAGCGGCCAGAGATAATCGTTCCAGGCATAGAGGAATGTGAGAATCGCCAGCGTCATCATCGCGGGGCGCGCAAGCGGCAGCATCACATACCAGAAGATCTGCAACCAGCCGACACCATCGATGCGTGCGGCTTCCTCGATATCCTTGGGAATGGCCTTGAAGAACTGCATCATCAAAAACACCCCGATGGGCACGGCCACGCGCGGCAGGATCAGCGCATGATGGCTGTTGTGCCAGCCCCAGTCGGCGAACATGGTGTAAAGCGGAATGAACACGGCCTGTTCGGGCACCATCAGCCCCATCAGGCACAGCACAATCACCGGCCCCTTGAGCGGAAAGTCCAGCCGCGCCAGCGCATAGCCTGCCGTCGTGGACACTGCGAGCACCGCAACTGTCATCCCGACCGAGACGATCAGCGAATTCAGAAACCACATCGGCACCTGCCCGAAACGGAAAAGGGCGATGTAGTTTTCAGGGGTGAATGGAATTGGGATCAGGCCCAGCGCCGTGCTGGAGGTGGTGCGCGCCAGCACATCATTGGGCTGAAAAGAGAGCGACACCATCCAGATCGTGGGAACCAGCCAGATGAAAGCGGGGACAGAAAGCGCGAGGATCAGCCAGTAGTAAGATCGGTTCATTGGTCCTTCTCCCGTCCCAGCACGAATTGCAGGATGGAAAATCCCCCCATGATCACAAACAGAAACACCGCCATCGCCGAAGCGCGGCCCAACTCGCTGTCACGGAACGCAGTCTGATAGATATAGCGGACAAGCACCTGCGTGCTGTCATTCGGCCCGCCACTCGTCATCAGATGCGCCTGACCAAAGACCTGAAAATGCAAGATGATCTGCAAGACCACGACCACCGTGATCGTGCGCTTCAGATTGGGCAGGGTGATGTACCAGAAGGCTTTTGCCCCTGTCGCATTGTCCAGTGCGCCGGCCTCATAAAGGTCTTTCGAGATGTCCTGAATTCCAGCCAGAAACAGGATCATCGCGATGCCCAGTGACCACCAGATGGTGGCGATCACGATGGCGGCCATGGCAAAACCCTCGGCCGTCAGCCAGACAATGGGCGACCCGCCAAAAAGTTCAGTCAGATTGGCAATCAATCCTTGCCGGGGCGAGAACATGATCTGCCAGATCAGGGTCACAACCGTCACAGACAGAACCTGACTGAGGAAAAACAGAGTGCGCAGCACGGCTTTCGCCCGCGTTTCGCCATCAAGCGCAGCGGCCAGCAGCATGGCGGTGATCGTGACACCGGGCACGGCAAGGCCCACGAACACGATGGTATTGCCGACAGTGGGCCAGAAGCGGCGGTCATACCAGCGCCCCCCCTCGCCCGGATGAAACCCCGGCAGCACGAATAACAGAAGCGATGCGATCAGAATGGCCAGCGCCGTCACCTTGCCGGCGCGCCCGGTGCGATACAGCAAAAACCCCGCACCCAGCCCGATCAGGCCCAGCATCTGTAACCCCGGGCTCGACCACGCCCCCCATGTGATATTCCGCCCCCACATGACGCGCTCGTAATTCTGCAAGCCGACAAAGGTTTTCGCATCCGGGTTGAAGGCCACAGCCATCAGGTTCCAGTCATGCAGGCTGATCCAGATACCCTTGAAGAATGGATAGACCAGAAACACGGCATAGACCGTCAGAAACGGTAACAGCAGGATCGCGGCAGCCTGACGCTGTGTCAGCGCCGGACGTGCAATGTGATGTCGGGGCATTTGGCGTCTCCTCCCAGAGCATCCGTTTTGCGCACACATCGCCAATTCGTCACGCTAAAAATAATTAGCAAACTTTATTACCATGCGTCAAGCTGTATTATGGACGCATGAAAGACCCCAGAAAACCCAACCCCGCGCGCGTGACGATGAAGGATGTTGCCGCCCGCGCCGGGGTGTCGCAATCGACTGTTTCCTTTGTCCTGAACGGGATGGAAGATATGCGCATCGCTGCCGAAACGCGCCAGCGGGTGCTGGATGCGGTCGCATCGCTTGACTACCGGCCCCGTGCCGCGGGACGCCCGCCGTCTGCGCAGACCAAGCGCGTGATCGGGTTCATGCTGGATGAGATTGCAACCAGTCCTTTCGCAGCCATCTCGATCGATGGCGCACAAGACGCCGCGCGCAAGCATGACGCGCTGCTTGAAATTGTCATGACAGGCGGCGATCCCGATTATGAGGCCGCCTGCCTGCGCAAATGGGCCGCTGAGGGGGTAGAGGGTGTGATCTATGGCTCGATCCTGACACGCAAGGTCAGGCCGCCTGACGCGCTCAGCCGACACCGTGCAGTGCTTCTGAACTGCTACGAGGATGCAGGGCGCTTTGCATCCGTCGTGCCTGCGGAACGGCGTGGCGGGGAAGCTGCAACCAAGGCTTTGCTTGCTGAAGGGCATCGCCGGATTGCCTTCATCTCGGGCGAGCCTTGGATGGATGCGTCCTGCCAGCGCAAGGAAGGGTTCGAACGCGCCATGCGCCTGTCCGGCACGACGCTTCACCCTGAACTGGTGCGCGAGGGCAATTTCCTGCCCAGCGGCGGCCGGGCCGCAACGCTGGATCTTATGTCAGGGGCCACCCGTCCGGATGCGATTTTCTGTGCGAATGACCTGATGGCCGTTGGCTGCTACGAGGCGCTGAAAGAACTTGGCGAACGCCCCGGCGAGACTGTTGCCGTGATGGGCTATGATGATCAGGAAATCGCGCAACATCTTTCACCCGCGCTATCGACCGTATTGCTGCCGCATCGCGAAATGGGGCAGTGGTGCAGCGAAATGCTGCTGGGCCAAGACACCAGCCCCCCGCTGCAAGAGCGGATGGAATGCCCTGTCGTGCTGCGCGGCTCGCATCGCGCGCAAGACGGCGCCTCACTGTGATCCGACACGCAATCATTCACCTTGCGATCCATTGTCGACAGTATATTGTAGCCTTTCTGGTCATGTCAGCCCGTCCGATCAGGCAGCGGGGCACAGGGGAGAGATCATGAGGTTAGAAGGCAAGGTTGCAGTCATAACAGGCGGGGCAATGGGTATGGGGCTTGCGACTGTGCAGCTTTTCATACGTGAAGGCGCGCATGTCGTGGTCGGGGGAATCAACACGCATGCGGGGTCAACCCTGTCAGAACTCTGCAAGGATGGTCCCGGAAAACTGGTCTTTCAGCGCTGCGACGTCTCAAGGGAATCCGATATTGCCGATCTGATCCGTCGGGCCGAAGCCGAGTTCGGCCAGCTTGACACGATATTCAACAATGCCGGAATTGAACAACCTGTCACTCCGACGCCGGATGTCAGCGCCGACCTCTTCGGGACTGTCATCGATGTCAATCTGAAGGGCACTTTCTACGGCATGAAACATGCCATCCCGGCGCTCTTGCGCGCGGGCGGCGGGACCATCGTGAATAACTCTTCGGTCAGCGCTTTTGCAAATGTCGGCGGCAATATCGCCTATGCGGCCTCGAAAGGGGCCGTCATGTCGATGACGCGTGTGGTGGCCATCGAATATGCCGCGCGGGGCATTCGCTGCAATGCCATCAACCCCGGCGTGATCGATACTGATATGAACCGCCGCAACAAGGACCGCGCCGCAGATCCCGGCACGGTCGAAGACCGGTGGCGCGCGATCACACCGATGGGGCGCATGGGCACGGGCGACGAGATTGCCGAAACGGTGCTGTTTCTCGCTTCGGCGCAATCCTCGTTCATAACCGGCGTCGGGTTGTTGGTTGATGGCGGACGGGTGGCAACATGACTGCCGCGCTTCAGGCCGCCGATGCGAACTGTTTTTCTGTCAGGTCATATCCGCGCGACCGGGCGCGGCGCGTAGCACAATCGGCCAGCAGCACCGCCTCGCGCAGATTGGCAAACCAGACGCTAATATGGCGGCCCTGCGTTCCAACCCGCCCCCATTCGCGGATCACTGTGTATTCCCCGAACAGATTATAGCTGACCTCGACACGGTAGAAATGGGTCGGGCAGGCCCGGGCCCCCGGCGGCGCACGATGACACAGAAGGGTCAGCATGGGGATGATCCTTGTTGTCCTTGCCTACGGATTGACGATATCCGAGAAAACCGCGCACACCAATGAGAAAATGACAGGCAGCACCCACGCCTGCCGACACGGATATCACCGCCATACAGCGCGGCGCAAATGTTGCTCCCGGACTTGCCAATTCAGCCGGAATGCGGCACATCCGAATTGAAAGGCTGGGGCAAATGGAAGGCATGCGCATGCGATTTATCATCCCGTCGATCATCGGTGTGGCGCTGCTGGTCGCCGGTTGCGCAGGCAGCGGCCCAACCACCCCCAGCAGTCGTGCTGTCGTGACCGGCGCAGGCGCCGAGCTTTTGAAGCTGCGCGCCGGGCCGGGGCTGGGCTACAATATCATCCTGGGCCTGCCCGATGGCACCGTGTTGCTGCGCCGGGGCTGCACGACCGAACTGGGCCAGCTCTGGTGCCGTGTCGCCCTCGCCCGTGCGCCGGGTATCACCGGTTATGTCTCGGCTGATTATCTGACCAATCCCTGACAGGCGGGGCGCGCCGCTGTCTTATGACGTGCGCGCAGACAGGTCAGCAGGCGATGACACAGGCAGTGACAGATGATTGCCCAGCACATCCAGAACCGGCCCGCCAGCGGCACGCGCATCTTCCAGATCATGCGTGACCAGGACAACAGGCAGGTGCCGCGCACGGGCGCGCGCGAAGACGAACTCTCGCATCTGGGCACGCAGCGCACTGTCGAGTTTCGAGAAAGGTTCATCCAGAAGCAGACCCAGCGGGTCAGACAAGAGCGTGCGCATCAGCGCCACCCGCGCCCTCTGCCCCCCCGAAAGCGAGGCAGGATCGCGCGCTTGCAGGCCGCCAAGGCCCGCCTCTTCCAGTGCTGTCGAGATGGCCTGCCCCCGATCCGGCCCGGACCGGGGCAGGCCGAACCCCAGATTGGCCCCGACAGAAAGATGCGGGAACAGGATGTCATCCTGAAACAGGATGCCCAGTCTGCGCGCATGAGTCGGCACCGCTGTGATATCGCGCCCGTTCAGGACAACCCGCCCCTGCATGGAAAACGCCGGCGGCAAGGCCCCCACCAGCGCCGCAAGAAGCGTGGATTTGCCGCAGCCCGACGGGCCCATGATGCTCAGCACCTCGCCCGGCGCAACGTGGCAGGACAGCGCCACCATCGGGCGCCCCTCACGGCTGATGACAAGATTGTCGAGGTCGAGGCTCATGCAATCCGCATGCCCTGACGATATCGGAAAAGCAAGGCAGGCACCGCCAGACACAGCGCAAACATGGCCATGGGCAGGGCCATCTGCACTGCGGCCCAGACACCGATCAGGCGACGGTTTCCCGACGACGCAAGCGCCACGGCTTCGGTCGTCACCGTGCTGACGCGGCCTGCACCAATCAGCAGGCTGGGCAGATATTGCGCGACAGAGGTCGCAAAGCCAACCGCGAAGGCGACTGCCAGCGCGCGCGTCAGCATTGGCAGGCGCACCGACCAAAGCACCCGGACCGGCCCCGCGCCAAGGGCTGCTGCCGCGACACCTGCCCGCGCATCCCACGCGCGCCACGGATCGGCCAGCACCAGATAGACATAGGGCAGAACGAAGATCAGATGCGCCAGCATCACCGCCATGCGCGTTCCATCCAACCCCAGCACCAGCGCAAAGCTTGCCAGCCCCGGCAAAAAGGCAATCTGCGGCACGATCAGCGGCAGATAGATCAGCCCCAGCCGCGCCCCGCCCGCCCCTGGGCTGGCATGAAGGGCCGCGATGGCCAGCGCCAGCGCAATGGCTGTCGATCCAAATGCAATCACGGCAGTGTCGCGCAGGATGCGGCCCAGATCCGCAGACTGCCCGGCCCAGTTGCGCAGGGTCCAGACTTCGGGCCAGACACTCGGAAAGCGCCACAGACCCGCAAAAGACCAGACCAGCAACCCGGCAAGACCAAGCCCCACCGCCAGCCCGATCAGCACGGCCCCCGCAGCGCCCAAGGGACGCAGCACAATATCAAGCTTCTGCCCACGCGCCCCACCCGCGGCCCAGCGCGTGCCCAGCCACCCGATGCCCCATTCTGCCCCGCGCCAGACAGCCAGTGCCACAAGCACCAGCCCCAATTGCAGCAAGGCCCCGGCGGCAGCCTGAAACCGCATCGCCAGATCAGGATGGGTGCTCCATTCAAGGATCTGAACTGCCAGTGTCGGCGGGCGGGTGGGGCCCAGAATATGCGCCACATCCACCACTGACATGGAATAGGCCAACACTGCATATACTGGCAACCGGATCTGCGCATAGACCCGCGGCGCAACGGCTTTCAGCCAGCCTGTCACCCGGCCATAGCCAAGCGCGCGCGCCACAAGCTGGCTGCGCAGGCTGTCGGCTTGTGGCAGTGCGGCCAGCGTCATCAGCAACAGGAACGGCACTTCCTTCAGCACCAGACCGGCCACCAGCGCAAACCCGAAAGGATCATTCACCAAAAGCAGGTCTGGCGGCCTGTCCCAACCTGTGGCCCAGGGCGAGAGGGCGCGGGCGATCCAGCCCGACGGAGCGATCAGAAAGGCCAGCCCGAAGGCAGCAGCGGCATGCGGCAGCGCCAGAAACGGTGCCAAGACCCGCGTGACCCAGAGGAACGATTGCGTCCCTTGCCATGCTGCGACAATCAGCACTGTCAGGGCCAGCGACAGCGCAGTGGCCAGAAACCCGGTCGTGACCGACAGGCGCATCGCCGTTCCAAGTCCGGGCCACGCAAACAGGGCACGCATCGGCTCAGGGCTGATTTGCGTGCTGCCCAGCGCCGGAAAATACCCGAAGGCCGGGCCGATCACCCCGGCCAAGCCTGCCAGAACAGGCAGCGCCAGCACAGCCAACGCCGCCCAAAGCCCGATACGGGCCAATCTACTGACCTGTGCCGTAGCGTGCGGCCCAATCCCCGGCAATGCGGGTCATCCAGGAAGGGTGCGGTTCATCCAACCCGGTTCCCATGTCATCCGGGGCCAGCGTGGCGATGCCCAGATCAAGATCTTCAAAGACAGCCCGATCTTCGGGGTCCAGCAGATGCAGGCCCAGCACAGTCTGGAACCCCAGCACATCCGGGTCTTGCGCCCGCGCCTGAATCGCGGGGTCAAGGATCAGATTGGCCAGCAGCAGAGCGCCTTCGATATTGGCAGCGTTATAGGGGATGGACAGATAGGATGAATTCGCAAGTGTCCCCTCTTCAAAGACAAAGGTGCGCACCGTGTCCTGCAATTCGCCATCGGCAATCGCCGCCGAGGCGCGCCCCGGATTGAAGGCAAAGGCGATGTCAATCTCTCCATCCGCGAGAAGCTGGCCAAGTGCGGGTTCATTGGCCGGAAAGACGCGCCCCTGCCGCCAGAGATTGGGCGTAATCTCATCGAGAAAGGCCCAGAGCGGCGCGGTGACCGCCTCATAATCCACGGCATCAACAGGGCCCATCAGGACCGAGGGATCATCCAGAACCCCGTACAGGGCCTGTTTCAGAAAACTGGTGCCCAGAAAATCTGGCGGTTGCGGATAAGTGAAGCGCCCGGGGTTTTCCGCGATCCAAGCACGCAGCGCCGGCAACGAGCGGGGCGGTTCTGGCAATGTGGCGCTGTCATATTCAAACACCATCTGGAACATCGCCCAAGGACTGCCAAACCCTTCGACCGGCAGCGTAAAATCGACCAGCACAGCCGGGTTCGCCTCGGTATCGACCAGCGGCCAGTTGGGCAGGCTTTCGGCGAAAGGCCCAAACAGAAGCCCCTGATCCTTCATGGATGCAAAATTCGCCCCGTTGATCCAGATCACATCGACCGCGCCGCCAATATCGCGTCCAGCCTGGCGTTCCGAAATCACGCGGGTCACGGCATCGGCGGTATCAGCCAGCCGCACATGTTCCAGCGTCACGCCATAGCGCGCCTGCAAATCCTCACCGACCGAGGCGATGAAGGCATTGATCCGCGGATCACCGCCCCAGGCATGCCAGAACACTGTCTGCCCCTGCGCCGATTCAGTCACCTGCGCCCAGTCAATCCTGGGCAGTGTATCGGCATGAAGCGGCAGGCTGATGCTGGCCAAAAGGGCAGTCGTGGTCAGATATCTGTGCATGATGGGCCTTCTTCGATTGCTGTCATTCCCGGTCTTATACGCAGCGCATCCGGGCTTTGTTTCAATATTTTTCACCTTGATTTGTGGCTGGTTATCCGCGCTGTCGCGCGGCGCTGTCAGGGCCGACGAAATCGCGGCCTTCAAATCAACTGTTGCACTTAAAATTGGAATCTAAGCATTATCGACAGGGTTGCGCAGCCGCGCAGCCTTGTAGATGGAAAGGACGTTTCAGATGAAAAAATATGCAACCGCTGCCCTGTTTGTGACCAGTCTTGGTCTTGCTGCTGGCTGCACCAATGATCCACAGATCAACGCAGTCACAGGCGGTCTTGCCGGGGCGGCTGCAGGCTCCGCTGTCGGATCAGGGTCGGGGCGGACGGCCGCCATACTAGGGGGCGCAGCCATCGGCACTGCCGTTGGCGCCAACGCACCAAGAAATTGACCCAAGGGGGGGTGATACGCCGCAATCCGGGGGCTGTCATGACTTGGCAGGCCCCGCAGCGCAGCGCTACTCTTGCGCCAAAGCGGTCAGTCGGCGCCAAGCCGCTGACAGACCCCGAAGCGAGATCTCGAGTTGCGCCTCATCGCCCGAGGCCGTGAACATTCCGATGATGGCCGTTTCAGACTGGGCGACGCGGTCCATCATCTCTGGTGACAATGTTTCATTGGCGATACACCCAACCGCAAGACAGGTCAGGAACGGCACACGCGCCACGGTATCATCATCGGCCACGGCCAGACTGACACCATCCGCCAGACGGACACCGAACGGCGTGATCAGTGTCAGCGCGGCGCTGCCCTCGGGCGCCTCTGGGCTGACAGCCAGTGCAATGCGCAACACGCGTTGCACGTCCGTTGATTGCCGCAATTCCTGCGTGATCTCGCAGATACGGCCTGTCTGCGCACCCTCGGCGGTCGCGCCATTCTGGCAGATCAGCGCCCAATCCCGATAGTTTTCCGTCAGGATATCCGGGGCGTCCTGCGCAAGACCCGGTGACGGTGTCAGCAGCAGACAGGCCAGCACGGCCCTCAACCGGTGGCCAAGCCGCAGCCGTGGCCTGTCATCTGGCGAACCAGCAGCAGCCATTCGGATCATTCCTGCCATGATCACGCCGCGCGTCTTGTGCGGCGGCGCATGACCGCCAGACCGCCCAACGCACTCAGCAGAAGCCAGACGCCAGCAGGAAGCGGGATCGGCGCGACGGAAAGGTCACGCACCTGCGCCCGCAGGGATAGCTGGATCGGATCAAATCTGCCAAAAAATCCGCTGGTATTCGACCCAAAGGCGTTCAGGCTAAGCTGACTTTCAAAAAGACCCGTATCAAGGGCAGAGAACCCGACCCCAAGGCCGCCGAACACCTCTTGCGCAGCGATATCATCAAAGCTGTCAAAGCCGGTCAGCGCGAATGGCCCTGTCGAGGGCAGATCAAAGCTTCCCCCCAGCAGATCTGCCGGGCCAAAGATATCATTCAGCACCCCAAGGCTTGCGCTGAGCGTTGCGCCCAGATCCACGATCCCGAAATCCAGGAAGAAATTCGCGCCCGAGCCTGTCAGCAGGCCGCCCCCGCTCAGTTGCGTGAACAGCGGATTGGCAAAGTTGTTGACCTGAACCGCAAGTGCCACATTGCCAAAGCCCAGATCAAGATCATCAAGATCGGGGTTCTGGCTGGCAAAGGCGATGGATTGCGCACCCGAGAAGACTCCGGCCGAAGATGTGTCGACAGCCACGGTCATGCTGGCAGCGTCGGTCTGCCCTGCAAACAGGCCGGACACTGCGCCTGCGCCTGTAAACACACCGCCTGTCGCAGCCCCGGCAAGGCTGGCGGCCAGTGTATCATTCAGTCCCGCAACCGGTGCTGCATTGGCAATGCCGATGGCCTGGGCAGACACAGCCTCTCCGACATGGACGATCCCGAAATCAAGAAGCGGTGTTGTCAATTCGGCGAT
>SKWJ01000539.1 GCA_007128995.1 Paracoccaceae bacterium | reverse complement strand
GAAGGCGAAATCCTGTATCCTGACGGGTCGGTTTTTCGCGGCCAATTCACCGAAGGCGCGCGTGACGGGCTGGGCCGGTTGGAGCTTGCGGACGGGTTCACTTACGAGGGGGACTGGGATGCGGGGCGCATGACTGGTCAGGGCATCGCGACTTACACGACCGGGGATGTCTATGAAGGCAGCTTCCTGAACGGAGAGCGGCATGGAAGCGGCGTGTTGCGCTACGCGACGGGGGAGGTCCTGTCGGGAGACTGGGAGTCCGGTACCCTGACAGTGCGTGACGATGGCTGACGCTTGCGTGCAGGGGGCCTGACCCGTGGCGAAGATGCGCCGCAAATCTGACCTGCCCCAGAAAACCTGTGCCCAGTGCCAGCGCCCGTTCACCTGGCGCAAGAAATGGGAACGGGTCTGGGATGAGGTCCGGTTTTGTTCAGATCGGTGCCGCGCGCAGGCGCGCACGAAAACGGCGCGCGGCTGAGCTATGCCCTTTCAATGGCGCAGGCTGTCCTGCCCAAGGCGCGCCTTGCGATAGCTTGACGGGGGTTGTCCGATATGCTGCGCAAAGGCGCGTGAAAAATAGCCGGGTGTCGAAAAGCCGAGATTGCGGGCGATGTCCTGCACCGGGATATCGGTTTTGAGCAGCAACTCGCGCGCCTCGAACAAGCGACGCTCCAACATCAGTGCAAGCGCAGTACGTCCGCAACTGGCCCGACAGGCCCGGGTCAGATGGGTGGGCGTGACGCCAAGGGCCGCCGCGTAATCCGTGACATTCAGCGCCGATCCGAATTCCCGTTCCAGCAGGGCCGCATATCGTGCCAGCAACCGTTCATTGGCGTTGAGGGTCGGACTGGCATGATGTGATCTGTCGCCACGTTCAGGCCGGTTTCGATCCAGCCAAATGGCAAGCAGCCCAAGGTGCAGACAGGCGGCCTTCTCGGATTGCGCGCGCCCCGAATCGATCTCGCGTTGCACCTGATCGACCAGTTGCGAGACTTCGGCCTGCTGGGCGGCATCCCGCAGCCGCAAATGCAGCGGTTCTTCTGGCAGCTCTATCCCGTGTTTCTGGCCGAAATAGATTGCAGTTCCCTGCACGCGTGTCATGGCCTGAAAGCCGTGTAAGGTTCCTGCTGGCAGAAAGATTGCGTTATGCGGATGAAACCCGCGCATGCTGCCGCCCATGTTGATGCGCCCCTGTCCATGGGTGATCCAGAAAAACACCGGCTCGCGCAGGGCGCGCATGGTTTCCAACTGCCATTTCGGCGCAGCTGCAAGCTTGCTCATCTGAACAAGGCGAAGGCGTCCTGGTGTTTCTGGTATTGTCTTCATCACATGCCACCCCCCAAACGAAACCCGAGGTTACGCGCTTGGCGAGACAGGAGAAGCGCTTTCATTCCACGATGTGGGAACTGGGCCATCACGCGGACAAAGCGTTGCAAAATGGTGACTCGGTTAAGGAAGGGCGTGCCAGGCTTTCATCCGCTTGCGAAACCATGTGCGCTGCCGTTTGGCATATTGACGTGTGGCAAGTGTTGCGGACTCTACTGCGGCTTGCAACGAGATATGGCCTTGCAGATGTGCGATCAGTTCAGGCGCACCAATTGCCTTTGCCCATGGCGCGCGTGGGTCCCAGACGGGAAGCACGGTGCGCACTTCTTCCAGCGCCCCCTGAGCCATCATCGCTGCAAAGCGCGAATCGATTCGCGTCTTGAGCCAGTCAACAGGCGGCGACAGGATGATCGGCGTCGTGGCATGTAGTGGCAAAACCGGATCAGGGGTCAGCGCTTGCCACGCGACAAGCCCCCTTCCGGTTGATTGAAGGACCTCCCAAGCGCGCTGAACGCGCGCGGGGTTCGACAGGTCAATACAGGCCCGTGTCGGTTCATCAAGGTCGCGGCGCAGGCTGTCCAACCCCTCAAGCGCAAGCTTTGCATCAGCCATCTTGCGGATGGCTTCGGGGGTTGCCGGAATGTCGACCAATCCCTCTGTCAGAGCGCGAAAATATAGCCCGGTGCCGCCAACGATAACCGCGTCGGGATATTGCGTCAGCAGTTCACGCACATTGCGCAGCCAATGACCGACAGACCAGTCCTGAACGCGCGAAACACAGCCATACAGAAAATGAGGTATGGCGTCCATTTCGTCCGCTGCCGGGCGGGCAGATAGGATCTGCCACATGTCATAGACCTGCAGCGCGTCTGCATTGATGATGACCCTGTTCTGCATTTGTGCCAGCGCCAGCGCCAGCGCCGATTTCCCGCTGGCTGTCGGTCCTGCCAGCAGCACTGGACGGTCGGTCGGTGGCGGGTTGGTGTGCCAAAGTTCAAGCGCCTTGGCCACTGGATCGGGGGAATTGGGCATCAAGCCACGCTTTCAGATTGAACCTGACCGTTTTTTCCGACATTTTGCCGGCCAAAGGAAGTGCCCGCGCACCTGACTTTGGGTCTTGCACAAAGGAATTCATAATGCCCGATAGAGCCCCACCGCCCGCCTACACCCGCGTGATGCTGAAAATCTCGGGAGAAGCGCTGATGGGTGATCAGGGGTTTGGCCTGCATCCGCCAACAGTCCAGCGGATCGCGCGCGAGGTCAAGTCTGTCCATGACATGGGGGTTGAGATCTGCATGGTCATCGGGGGTGGCAATATCTTTCGCGGATTGCAGGGATCGGCGCAAGGCATGGAGCGCACCCAGGCAGATTATATAGGCATGCTGGCGACCGTGATGAACGCCTTGGCAATGCAGACCGCGCTTGAAGAACTGGGCGTGCATACCCGCGTCATCAGTGCGATCCCGATGGATCAGGTTTGCGAGCCCTACATTCGCCGGCGCGCAGTCCGCCACCTTGAGAAAAAGCGCGTTTGCATCTTCGCGGCGGGAACCGGCAACCCCTACTTCACAACCGACACAGCCGCCGCATTGCGTGCCTCGGAGATGGCATGTGAGGCGATTTTCATGGGGAAGCAAGTTGACGGAATATATGACGCAGATCCGAAGACGGATGCAGGTGCAAAACGGTATGAAGCTGTCAGCTATGATGATGTCTTGCGCGCCAATCTGAAGGTGATGGATGCCTCGGCCATCGCGTTATGTCGCGATAACCGAATGCCGTTGATCGTATTCTCCCTGAATGAACCCGGTGGTTTCAGCGGGATCTTGCGGGGCGAAGGGACCTATACACGAGTTCATCCGTGAGCACGCATCAAGACGCTTAACCATTCGCCAAAGGCGCGCTAAAAAGGCAGTTGCAAAGGCGACAACGCCCAAGAACAAGGAAGACTTCGCATGGCAGATGACATCGAGATCGACATCGACGACCTGAAGCGCCGCATGGAGGGCGCAATGGGGGCGCTCAAGACAGAGTTTGCGTCTCTGCGCACCGGTCGCGCCTCGGCCAGCATGCTGGAACCCATCATGGTTGAGGCTTATGGTCAGATGACGCCCGTCAATCAGGTGGGAACCGTCAATGTGCCCGAGCCGCGCATGGTCACTTTGAATGTCTGGGACAAGGGCCTGGTCGGGAAAGTGGAGAAGGCGATCCGCGAATCCGGGCTCGGGATTAATCCGCAGTTAAACGGAACGATTATCATGCTGCCGATTCCCGAATTGAACGAGGAACGCCGGCGCGACCTGACCCGCGTTGCTGCGCAATATGCCGAGCATGCCCGCGTTGCCGTGCGCAATCT
>SKWJ01000072.1 GCA_007128995.1 Paracoccaceae bacterium | reverse complement strand
ATCTTATCAAGAACGCGGGTGAAGCTATTGAAACAAGGAAAGAAACCATATCTGCAGAGTTCAAGCCGGAAGTGCGGGTGAGTTTTGACGCACAAGACAATGATCTCGCGATAACCATCACTGATAACGGGATTGGCCTGCCCGAGGATCGGGCACGCTTGTTCGAACCCTATGTGACCACACGGGCCGAAGGGACAGGCCTTGGTCTGTCCATCGTGCGCAAGATCATCGAAGAACATGGCGGAACCCTTCGTCTGGAAGATGCGCCTGTGTTTGAAGGCGACAGCCATCGTGGTGCTATGGCCGTGATCCGTCTTCCGTGGCTCACGGTGCAGACCCCAACTGACAATTCCATGACAAGACTGGCGAGTGAACAGGCATGAGTGACATTCTGATCGTTGATGATGAGCGCGACATACGAGAACTGATCTCGGACATCTTGCAGGACGAGGGCTACGCGACGCGGCGTGCTGCGAATTCGGAAGAAGCGATGGCAGAGGTCAATGCCAATCCGCCGGCGCTTATGGTCCTGGACATCTGGCTGAAAGACAGCAAGATGGACGGAATCGACATTCTGATGACCGTCAAGCGTTCCAATCCCGATATCCCGATTGTCATCATATCCGGACATGGCAATGTCGAGATCGCAGTCGCGGCGATCAAGCAAGGCGCCTATGATTTCATTGAGAAGCCTTTCAACATCGACAAGCTGATGGTCGTCATCAGTCGTGCGATGGAAGCATCGCGCTTGCGGCGCGAAAATCAGACGCTTAAACGCCGAGAGACGAACACGGCGCAGATGCGCGGTGAAAGCCATGCGTTCAAGAGCATGTGTTCTCAGCTCGACAAGGTTACTGGGTCCAATGCGCGGATCATGTTCACGGGACCCGCGGGCAGCGGCAAGGAAGTCGCGGCACGGTATGTGCATGAACAATCCGAACGCGCTTCAGCGCCTTTCGTTTGCGTTTCGGCAGCGACGATCGAACCTGAACGCATGGAGGAAGTCCTTTTCGGGCGCGAGAGTTCCGAGCGTGGGATCGAGCCCGGAGTGCTGGAAGAAGCGCATGGCGGTGTCGTCTATCTGGACGAAGTCGCCGATATGCCGATGGGGACACAGTCCAAGATCTTGCGGGTGCTGGTCGAACAGCAATTCACGCGGCTGGGGGGCGCTGACAAGGTGCGCGTCGATCTTCGGGTCATGAGTGCGACCAGTCAGGATCTGAACGCACGGGTCCGCGAGGGGAGGTTCAGGCAAGAACTGTTCGACCGGCTGAATGTCGTGCCGATCGCAGTACCGGGTCTGGAAGAACGCCGCGAGGATATACCATTGCTGGCAGAATTCTTTATTGAGGAATTGCATCGTACGCAGGGCCTGGCGCGTCGCGCCCTGTCAGATGCCGCGCGGGCACATTTGCAGACGATGCGCTGGCCCGGCAACATTCGGCAATTGCGCAATGTCATTGAGCGCGCAATGATCCTCGGAGAACCAGGACAGCCTGTGGAAATCGCTGATCTGCAAACCGACTCGCCGTCAGGTCAGCCAGAGTCTGACTCGCATCTGGTCCTGACAGGTGCCTTGACGCGACTGCCGCTGCGCGAAGCGCGCGAATTGTTCGAACGGGAATATCTGCTATCCCAGATCAACCGGTTCGGTGGCAACATTTCCCGGACTGCGGCGTTTGTCGGGATGGAACGCTCTGCCTTGCATCGCAAGTTGAAGTCACTCGGCGTGAACACTGCGAAACTCTCAGAGGTCAAGAGCTAGCAGACGCCCGATAGCGGGATTGAACGGGTGGTTTCGGGCTATCAGGTAGACCCCAGAACTGACGAAAAGTGCAAGGAGCGAATGCAGCATGAAGGTGATCGTTTGTGGTGCTGGGTTGGTCGGTTGGCAGATCGCCCGCCATCTTTCGGCAGAGCGCAACGATGTTACCATCGTGGATAGCAAGCCCGAACTTGTCCGGCGCGCCACTGATGCGTTGGATGTACAGGGTGTGGTCGGCTATGCCAGTCATCCCAAAGTTCTGGAACAGGCCGGCGCACGCGATGCGGATATGGTGATCGCGGCCACCTATTCTGATGAAGTCAACATGATCACCTGTCAGGTCGCGCATTCGGTTTTTGGAGTAACGCGCAAGATCGCACGTTTGCGGGGCCAGTCTTATCTGGACCCGAGCTACTCTGATCTGTTCCGACGCGATGCGCTGCCGATAGATGTGATCATCAGCCCGGAACGCGAAGTCAGTCAGGCTGCACTCAAGCGGGTGGCCTATCCGGATGCTTTTGATGTTCATGAGTATTTCCAGGGAAAGGCGCTGCTTATCGGCCTTGTGCTCGACGAGAACTGCGCGGTTCTCAACACATCATTGCGTGAACTGTCGGAACTTTTTCCGACCTTGCGCACCATGGTTGCCGGATTGCGCCGCGGGACGCGCCTGTTTGCCCCGGAACCTGAAGATCAGCTGTATGAGGGCGACCATGTCTACATTCTGGTTGATGCCCGCGATGTCGCGCGCGCCTTCGAGGTCTTTGGCAAGAAGCCGACCCGTCAAGAGCGCGTGCTGGTCATCGGCGGGGGTAATGTCGGCCTGTCAGTCGCGCGCATTCTGGAGAATCAGGCCGAACGCGTGCGGGTGAAGGTGATCGAGCGTGACCGCGACCGGGCCGAGGTTGCCGCCGATGCGCTGGTCCGTTCGATCGTGCTGAACGGCGATGGTATGGACGCGAACCTGCTTGAAGAGGCCGGAATTGCCAAAACCGATGCTGTATTGCTGCTTACAAACGATGATCGGACAAATTTGCTGGCTGCCGTGCGCGCAAAATCGCTTGGTGCGAAGCAGGCGATTTCGCTGATCAACGATCCGGGCATGGTCTCATTGGCCGGGGACATGGGTATTGACGCCCATATCAATCCGCGTGCGCTGACCGTGTCATCGATTCTGCGCCATGTGCGCCACGGGCGGGTGCGCTCGGTCTATCTGCTTGGGGATCGCGAGGCCGAGGTCATCGAGGCGCAGGTTCTGGGCACTTCGCAGCTGTCCAATGCTCGGGTGCGCGACATTGCATTTCCGGAAGGGGCGCTGTTGATCGGCGTATCGCGCAAAGGAGAGTTCATGCGACCCAAAGGCGACATGGTCCTGCATGAAGGGGATCTGGTCGTGATATTCTCTCTGACGGGGGATGTGCCGAAAGTCGATGAGCTGCTGCAGGTGGCAGTCGAGTTCTTCTGATTGCTCCGCGGGTCGGGGTCAGAGAGGGAAAGATGACGGGTAGGGCGCACGCGCCGGTAATCTTGGTGATGTTGGTCGCAATGACTGCCGCTGCAATGTTGCTTCCGGCGGCTGTCGGGTTCACGTTGCGTGAACATGCGCTTGCGCGTGCCTTTCTGTATTCGTCAGTCTTGCTTGGGGGGATCGCGACGCTCCTGTATCTGGCGACACGTGCTATTTCGGGCGTTCCCCGATCCTTGGCGCATCCTTTCTCGATTCTGACGCTGACATATCTTCTACTGCCATGTCTGATGGCGATTCCCATGACAGAGGCTGTGCCTGGTATCAGCTTCGGGGATGCGTGGTTCGAGATGCTTTCGGCGTTCACCACAACAGGCGCCAGTGTGCTTGAGGGTGACGTCAGCCGCTCTTTGCATCTGTGGCGTGCGACCGTATCCTGGGGCGGAGGAATGTTCATT
>SKWJ01000146.1 GCA_007128995.1 Paracoccaceae bacterium | reverse complement strand
GGCCGCAGGGCGCAGCCTGACCGGCCCGCACCGTGCTGATCTGGGCGCGATCTGGGTCGCGAAGGACGCGCCAGCTGCGCAATGCTCGACCGGCGAGCAAAAGGCGCTGCTGATTTCGCTGATCCTTGCCAATGCCCGCGCTCTGACGGATATTCAGGGCAGCGCGCCCATCTTGTTGCTGGACGAAATTGCCGCGCATCTGGACAAGGGTCGTCGCGCCGCGCTCTATGACGCGCTCTGTGGGCTTGATGCGCAGGCTTTCCTGACCGGCACCGGGCCGGAATTGTTTGAAGAACTCGGCCCCCGTGCGCAGCATTTCCTGCTGCGCGATGACGGGGGCCAGTCCCAAATCGAAAGCCTTGCGCCATGACCATATCGTTGCTTGAACTGGTTTTCTACGCAGGTGCGATCCTGATCCTGTTCCTGACCCCCGGCCCTGTCTGGGTGGCACTGACCGCGCGCGCCATGTCAGGCGGGTTTGCACAGGCCGCGCCCCTTGCGGTGGGCGTCGCCTTGGGCGACATGCTCTGGCCTTTGGCAGCAATCTTCGGGCTGACATGGATCCTGTCGATCTATGGCGATCTGCTCGAGGCGATGAAATGGGTGGCCGTGGCGATGTTCGTGATCATGGGCGCGCAGCTTATCCGTCATGCACGGCGCGATCTGTCGGCCGACAGCCGGCTGACACGCCCCGGCGCGCTGGCGGGTTTTGCTGCCGGGGTGACGGTGATTCTTGCCAACCCCAAGGCGATCTTGTTCTATATGGGCGTTCTTCCGGGGTTCTTTGACCTGACCCGTGTCACATGGGCAGATATCAGTGCCATCATTCTGGTATCTGTCGCCATTCCGATGCTTGGCAATCTGGGGCTGGCCCTGCTGATCGATCGGGCGCGTGCGCTGTTGCGATCAGGCCGCGCGATTGCGCGCACCAACCGTATCGCCGGTGCACTGATGATCGGGGTGGGCGCGGTCATCGCAATCACCTGAACCGGCTACTGCCCGCGCAGGATTGCCTCCATGTTGATCGGCTGCGGTGTTCCGGCAAGCCGGGATCGATAGATCACCAGCGATTCGGCAACGCGCATGATATAGTTGCGCGTCTCGGCAAAAGGGACGGTTTCCACCCAGCGCAGCACATCCACCGTCGGGTCGCGCGGATCGCCCAGACGCGGGATCCACTGGCGTGGCCGTCCCGGCCCGGCATTATACCCGGCCGCCACCAGCGTCAGCGCCGGTCCGAACTCTTCGCGCAACTCGGCCAGATAGGCCGCGCCCAGACGGGCATTCAATTCCGGGTTCCGGGTCAGATCGCTGGCCATGAAGGGCAGGTTCAGGCGGCGGGCCATCATCTCGCCCGTGCCCGGCAAGACCTGCATCAATCCGCGCGCATCTGCAGGGCTGATAACGATCGGATCAAACTCGCTTTCGCGCCGGGCAATGGCCTTGACCAGATCCATAGGCACAGGCAGCGACGCCCCCGCCAGATCCGTGAGCGGGAAATACGCGCGTGGCAGAATGATCTCATGCTGCACGGCCAGCTTTGCGATATTGAGCGCGAAATTCGGCTCATCCAGCTCCAGCATCAGATCTGCGAGCGCGCCAAGCTCTGCTTCCGTATCCAGATCCCGCGCCAGATGCAGGACAAAACGGCGCGCCTCATGCCAGTGTCCGGCGTCGCGCAGCAGCAGCGCCGCCTGCAACAGGTCAGATTGCGCCAGTCCCGTCTCGCGCCAGTCCGGATATTCCGGCCCAGACAGCAGGGCCGGGTCCAGTGACAGGCCCAGCTGCTCGGCCGCAAGCTGGCCATAGAAACTTGTCTGATGCTCTGCGCCGAATTCGAAGGCCGTGCGCGCCATGACCGGATCATTCAGCGCCTCATAGGCCCGACCCTGCCAGAATCCGGACCGCCCCAGCGTGATCGGGCTGGTGCTGCGCACCTGCAAGGCCCGGAAATGGGGCAGGGCATCCGCGGGCCGATCCAGAAATTCCAGTGCCAGAAACCCCGCTAGAAATTCAAGATCGACAAAGAACAGCCCCTCTTCCAGCCCATGCGGGGTGGCCAGATCATAGGCCTTTTGAAAGTCACCATCGGACAGCGCGCTGCGCACAAGGAAAATGCGGTTGCGGCCCCAGGACTGCGCATCGCCCAGCCCCTCTGGCGCGCGCGATTGCGCCAGAATCAGCTCTGCCGCACCATCATGATTGCCCGCGCGCATGCGAAACTGAAACCGGTCATGCATCAGCCCGGGGTCTGATTGCAGCGCCGCAGGGACAGCAGTCACAAGCGCATCCACGCCGCTGGCGCGCTCTTGCAGCGCGATCCGCGCGCGCGCCACTTGCCGCGGTCCCTCGGCCAGCCGTTCCAGATGCCGGCTGGCGGCGCTCAGATCACCGCGCCACAAGAGCATGTCCACCCGCGCAGCGTGATGCGCCGAAAGCGCGTTTGCGAAACTGCGCAGCAGTTGCAATTCGCTTTCCCCGCTCAACGGCTCTTCTTGCCACAGCCGCGCGGCCAAAACTTCTGCCTCGGAACCGCGCCCCTCATCGCGCAGCGCAAAGACAAGCGCGATCCACCCCTCTTCCGAGACGGGCTGCCGCGCGCGGAAGAAATCCAGCACAGTCCGCGCATTCTGGGTCGCAAGCAGCGCTTCGGCCTGACGCTGAACAGTGGTGATCAGCGGCCAATGCGCATGGTGGTTCAGGAAATCGGCATAGGTGCTGAACCGGCCCTCGCCAGCGCGCAGGGCCTGCCATTCGATGATCTTTAATGCGACTGGCGCGCTCATCGCGGCGCGGGCGCGCGCGGCGTTCCAGTCTGCCGCGCTGGCAGCTTCCAGCGCGCTGGATAGCAGCCCCGCCGCGCGCGAGGGCGGCGGGCTATCCTGCGCGGGCGCGGGCGCGATCATGGCCAGCACCGCAAACAGGGCCGCAACGGCTGTTTTCATCACAGCGGCGTACAGTGCAGACAGGGACACCCTGCGTGGCATGCGCTTTCCTCTTTTCACCTTGAAAATCACTGGCGATAGTTCTAACCGCCACGGTCAGGGCAGCAAGACACATTTGCGAAAGCGACGCAGACCCCTGCCCGGTCAGGCGTTCGCAACACGAGGGAGGCGCGCATGCAGATCAGAGGGTCCATTCCGGCACTGGTTACGCCCCTGAAAGATGGTGCGCTTGATCTTGATGCATTGCACGCATTGATCGACTGGCAGATCAGCGAAGGGTCGCACGGGCTGGTTCCGGTTGGCACGACAGGTGAAAGCCCGACACTCAGCCATGCCGAACATGAACGCGTGATCGAGGAAGTGGTGAAGGCTGCCGCCGGGCGCGTGCCGGTCATTGCCGGGGCCGGGTCCAACAACACGATCGAGGCTGTGGGCTTCCTGCGCCATGCCGAGCGTGTGGGCGCAGATGCCGCGCTGGTGGTGACACCCTATTACAACAAGCCGACACAAGAGGGGCTGATCGCGCATTTCCGCGCGTTGCATGACTGCTGCGATCTGCCGATCATCATCTACAACATTCCCGGCCGTTCGGTTGTGGACATGACGCCGGAAACCATGGGCCGGCTGGCGGAACTGCCCCGCATTATCGGGGTCAAGGATGCCACCGGAAAGCTGGAGCGCGTCAGCCTGCAACGCATGACCTGCGGCGCGGATTTCATCCAGCTCTCGGGCGAGGATGCCACT
>SKWJ01000494.1 GCA_007128995.1 Paracoccaceae bacterium | reverse complement strand
TCCGTTGACAGATAATTCGGCTGGATCACAGGGGCTTTGCGGGCATCTGACGAGGTGAGCCGCACATGCCCCCGGCTGTCGGGGCGCAAATGGCAGACGCTGGCGGTGATCGCGGGGAACTTATGGGGTGGCTGGCCGAATGCGTCCAGGGTCACTGGCTGCACGTGGTATTCCAGATCCGGGCTAGCCAACCCCTCTGAGGAGTAGGCGAAGGCCCCAAGCTGGCTTGGTGCCATCGCCATCGGACCTTTGCGCCGCAACAGGTATTCAAGCCCGATCATTGCTTTGCCATGCAGCGACGCGGCCATTGTGTTCAGTGTTTTCGCGCCGGTTACCTTGTAAGCGCAGCGTATCTGCAGATGATCCTGCAAATTCTCGCCCAGTTCCGGGATATCGTGCAGAACCTCCACGCCGTGTTCCCGCAACAGTGCCGCTGGGCCCAGTCCCGAAAGTTGCATCAGATGCGGCGTTCCGATGGCGCCTGCCGACAAGATGACCTCGGCTGCCGCATATACCTTTGACGGCGCTCCAAGATGCGAAAACTGGACGCCTTTCGCCCGATGGCCTTCGAAGATCAGCCTGTCGCTCTGTGCGTGGGTCAACACGGTCAAGTTAGGCCGCGACATGGCAGGCCTCAGGAACCCGCGCACAACCGACCAGCGAAACCCGTTGCGCTGATTGACCTTGAAGTAGCCAACGCCGAAATTGTCGCCGAGGTTGAAATCCTCTGTCTCGGGAATGCCCGCAGCAACGGCAGCGTCTTTCCATGCATCCAGAATATCCCAGCGCAGCCGCTGTTCTTCGATCCGCATTCCCCCGCCCGCGCCATGCTGGCCGGGTATCGCGCCGCCATGATAGTCTTCCGATTTCAGGAAATAGGGCAGCACATCGTCCCAACCCCAGCCGCTATTGCCCATTTGGCGCCAGCCATCATAGTCGGCAGCCTGGCCACGCAGGTAAAGCATGCCATTAATGGACGAACAGCCGCCCAGCAATCTGCCGCGCGGATACAGCAGGCTGCGCCCGTTCAGGCCGGGTTCCGGGGCCGTTCGGAACCGCCAGTCCGTGCGCGGATTGTCGATGCAATACAGGTATCCGACCGGAATATGCACCCAGTGATAGCGGTCGGAACCGCCCGCTTCCAGCAACATCACGCGGGTGTCGGGGTCTTCGCTCAGCCGGTTGGCCAGAACACATCCCGCAGCGCCCGCCCCGACGATGACATAATCGAACGTCCCGAAATCCAGCACCGTGATCCCCTTATTCCTCGGTAGCAATCTGTCGAGCGTATCGCGCAGCTTCAAGCGCAAAAAACAGGCACGGGCGCAGCGGTGGCGGTTTCGCCTGCTTAAAATCATTGCAAATCGTGGTTTGGTGCTGAAGAATGTGGCAAGCGGCGGCCGAACTTGGCATGATCTCAGCCAGACCCATGACAGATTGTCGGCCAGGGCCTAGCGACAGAAAACAGTCCAACAGGAGGGATCCAGATGAATCACCGCACTTTGACTGCTGCAATCGGCTTTACAGCCGTTGCAGCGGGTTCCTATGCGCAAACCACATCCATGCCATTTGCGCTTGACTGGCGTTTTGAAGGTCCGTCAGCCCCGTATTTTGTGGCCATCGACAAGGGATATTTTGCCGATGCTGGCCTTTCGGTTGAAGTGACGGCGGGGCAGGGCAGCCTTGATGCCATCCCCAAAGTGGCAACCGGGGCTTTTCCGGTGGGATTCGCAGATATCAACAGTCTGATCAAATTTCTCGATCAAAACCCCGATGCGCCGGTTATTGGGGTGATGATGGTCTATGACAAACCGCCTTTTGCAATCGTGGGCCGCAGGTCATTGGGGGTCGAGGCTCCGGCAGATCTTGAGGGACGAATCCTTGGTGCTCCGCCGCCAGATGGCGCGTTCGCGCAATGGCCGATCTTAGTTGCAGAGACAGGGATTGATGCCTCGGCCGTGACGATTGAGCCTGTCGGATTTCCAACGCGCGAGCCCTCGCTCGCCGAAGGTACTGTTGATGCCGTCACGGGATTCAGCTTCACATCCTTTCTGAACACGGCCCGGCTCGGGGTGCCTGAAGACGATATTTCGGTCATCCTGATGGCCGATCATGGTGTTGATCTTTATGGCAATGTCATTATTGCAAATACTGAATTTGCCGCTGCCAACCCCGAAGCCATCTCTGCCTTCCTTGAAGCAGTTGCCAAAGGCTGGGTTGACACAATTGCCGATCCCGCTGCCGCGATCGAGGCGCTCGTCAGTGTCAATCCGGCGATGGATGCGGAACTTGAGCTGCGGCGCCTTGAACTGGCCTTGGCCGACAATGTCGTGACAGAGTGGGTGCTGGAGAATGGCATGGGCATTATCGACAATGACCGGTTTGAGAATTCGCTTGAACAGATCAGACTGACCTATGAATACCAGACAGAACCGGATGCAGCGCTGTATTTTACAGATGCTTTCCTTCCCGAAGGTGGATTCAAGCTGGACTGAGTCAGGCCCGGGATCAGCGCCGCAACGGCGCTGATCTTCGTTATGGGGACCATATGCAAAATCTGATAGAAATTAAGGGTGTCCGTCACGCCTACCGGACGGAAGCCGGGCCGTTGCCGGTTCTTGACGGGCTGGAGCTTTCGGTTCCCGAGGGCGGGTTTGTTGCAGTTGTGGGCCCGTCAGGTTGCGGCAAGTCGACCCTTACGCGGCTTGTTGCTGGGCTGATGAAACCGGATCATGGCGAGGTCTGGTTGCATGGTGAGCGTGTAAAGGGTCCGCGCGCCACTGTCGGCATGGCATTTCAGAATCCTGTGCTTCTGGAATGGCGCACGATTTTGAAAAATGTGCTTCTGCCTCTGGAAATCGTGCCGACCAAGCTGACCAAGAAGCAGGCGGAAGAGCGGGCACGCTTCTTGTTGTCACTGGTCGGGCTGGAAGGGTTTGAAGACAAGCGCCCGTCCGAACTTTCAGGGGGAATGCGTCAGCGCGCATCGCTGTGCCGCGCACTGATCCACCAGCCCGAAGTCCTTATCCTTGATGAGCCATTCGGCGCGCTGGATGCGTTCACGCGCGAGGACCTGTGGCAGACCATGCACCGGGTGAAAGAGCGCGAGCCTTTCACTGGGGTACTGATCACGCATGACCTGCGCGAATCGATCTTTCTTGCCGATCAGGTTGTTGTGCTTTCGGGCAGGCCTGCCCGGACGCAGTATGTTCTTGACATCCCGTCGAGTGGGCCGCGCACACTCGAGGATCTTTACACTCCGGTCGCGGCCGAACAACTGAACATCCTGCGCCGCCAGATTCAGATCGCACAGGGACGTGCCACACCAGAGGACGCAGCGACATGACAGCCCGGAAAACATTGCGCGCCGTTGGGGTGCCTCTCCTTGCCGTGGTGATCTTCCTGCTGTTCTGGGAATGGCTGGTCTGGTTCAACGGGTGGCCGCGCTTCAAGATGGCGGCGCCATCCGATCTTCCCCCGGCCTTCGAGCGGCATTGGAACCTGTTCCTGACGATGGGCTGGCAGACGCTGTGGCGCACAGTCCTTGGTCTTCTGCTGGCCGTGATATTCGGCACGCTTCTGGGAATGATCATGGGGTTTTCGCGGATCATGCGCGATGCGCTCTACCCCCTTCTTGTTGGGTTCAATGCGATCCCGAAGGCAACGGTTGTGCCTATTGTCGCGCTGATGTTCGTGGGGCAGCAT
>SKWJ01000162.1 GCA_007128995.1 Paracoccaceae bacterium | reverse complement strand
TAGAATACGCTTCGGCAAAGGCAGTCAGTTCGGCCACGGCCCCGGAATACTGCACCCCCCCGCCCGCAATGATCATCGGACGCGCCGCACCGGCCAGCGCCGCCACCGCATCTGCGATCTCGGCGCTGTCGGGGCCCTGCCTGCGGATGCGGTGAACCCGGCGCGCAAAAAAGCTTTCAGGGTAATCATAGGCCCAGCCCTGCACATCTTGCGGCAGGCCAAGAAAGGCGGGCCCGCAATCTGCGGGGTCAAGCATGGTCGCCAGCGCGGCCGGCAGCGACTGGATGACCTGCGCGGGGTGGGTGATGCGGTCCCAGTAGCGCGTCACAGCCTTAAAGGCGTCATTCACACCAAGGGTCGGATTGCCGAAATGTTCCAGCTGCTGCAAGACCGGGTCGGGCAGCCGCGTCAGAAAGGTGTCGCCGCACAACATCAGCATCGGCAGGCGGTTGGCATGGGCAAGCGCCGAGGCCGTCAACAGATTGGCCGTTCCCGGCCCGGCGCTGGCTGTGCAGAACATGAACCGCCGCCGCAAATGATATTTCGCATAGGCGGCTGCCGCGAAACCCATGCTCTGCTCATTCTGACCACGATAGAGCGGCAGTGCATCAATATGCGGATAGAGCGCCTCACCCAGACAGGGTACATTGCCGTGACCGAAAATACCAAAGCCGCCGCCACAGATGCGCGTCTCGACGCCGTCAATGTCGATGAACTGATTGAGCAGATAGCGCGTGATCGCCTGCGCTGTTGTCAGACGGATCGTACCGTTGGCTCGTGTCATGGATGTCCTCCCCAGATCGACTTGGCGGGTTACGTGAAATTCGGTTGCACGACGTTACGACAGCAGATAATCGTTTGCAACCGGTTGCAAGTTGAGTTGTGCCAGACAAAGGGCGAATCATGCAAGAAATAGGAATCGGCCTTGTAGGGGGCGGCTATATGGGCAAGGCCCATGCAGTGGCCCTAACGGCGGTGGGTGCGGTTTTCAACACAGCGCTGCGCCCAAGGCTGGAAATGATCGCAGCCTCCGGCCCCGCTTCTGCCGAGCGCTACCGCGCGGCCTTCGGGTTTGCGCGCGCAGCTGCGGACTGGCGGGAACTTGTGGCCGATCCGCGTGTAGACGCCGTGGTGATTGCAGCCCCCCAGGCGCTGCACCGCGCCATTGCCGAGGCCGCGTTTGCTGCAGGCAAGCCAGTGTTTTGCGAAAAGCCACTGGGCGCATCCCTTGACGATGCGATGGCCATGGTCATGGCCGCCGAAAACGCGGGCCTGCCGAATATGATCGGCTTCAACTATGCGCGGACGCCGGCCACACAATTCGTGCGCCAATTGCTGAAAGAGGGCGCAATCGGGCAAGTGACATGGTTTCGCGGGGAACATACTGAAGATTTTCTGGCCGACCCGGCAATACCGGCCAACTGGCGCTGCGAAGGCCGTGCCAATGGCTGCATGGGCGATCTGGCACCACATATGATCAACTGCGCGCTGGCCCTGATGGGCGATATTTCGGAGCTGTCAGCCGAGATAGAAACAATCCACCCCACACGCCCCGGCCCGGACGGGGCCGCGACCGTCGATAATGACGATCACGGCCAGATGATGGTGCGCTTTGCCAGTGGTGCGATGGGGCATCTCTATTTCAGCCGCGCGGCGACCGGGCGCAAGATGGGCTATGCCTATGAAATCCATGGCACAAAGGGCTCCATTCGCTTTGATCAGGAAGACCAGAACACAGTATGGCTTTACCGCGCCGATGGCCCCGAGGCGCAGCGCGGATTCACCAAGATACTGACTGGACCTTCCCACCCCGATTATCTGCCATTCTGTCAGGGGCCAGGGCATGGCACGGGCTATCAGGATCAGATCATCATCGAGGCGAGAGATTTTCTGCATGCCATTCACACAGGCCAACCGGTTTGGCCGACATTCCGCGACGGTCTGGCCGTGGCGCGGGTGATCGAAACTGCTTTTGCCTCGGCGCGCGATCGCCGCTGGCAGCCTGTCAACAACGACTGAAAGGGGAAAATCATGTCAATCCGCATCGGCAATGCGCCCTGCTCATGGGGTGTCGAATTTCCCGACGATCCGCGCAATCCCCCATGGCGGCGCGTGCTGCAGGAATGCGCAAAGGCAGGCTATACGGGTATCGAATTGGGTCCAGTGGGGTTCATGCCCGAAGACCCTGCCATTCTGGCCGATGCGCTGGATGAACATGCACTGGAATTGATCGGCGGCGTGGTCTTTCGGGCCTTTCATGACCCTGCGCAATGGGACAATGTGCTGGATGGGGCTGTGCGCACCTGCAAGGCTCTGGTGGCGCATGGCGCGCAGCATCTGGTCTTGATCGATTCCATCTCGCCACGCCGTGCGCCCACCGCAGGCCGTGCGCAGGACGCCGAACAGATGGACGCCGCAGAATGGGGCGCCTTTCGCGACCGCATCGCCCATGTCGCGCGGATGGGCGCGGAAGACTATGGCCTGACTGTGGGTATCCATGCCCATGCAGCGGGGTTCATGGATTTCGAACCAGAGCTGGAACGCCTGCTGGACGAGACCCCCGAAGATATCCTGAAAATCTGTTTCGACACAGGCCATCATTCCTATGCAGGATTTGACCCTGTCGCCTTTATGCGCCGTCATATGGACCGGATTTCCTATATGCATTTCAAAGACATCTCACCCAGCATCAAGGCAGATGTCATTGCCAGGGGCACTGGGTTTTACGACGCCTGCGCACAGGGGATATTCTGCAATCTGGGTCAGGGCGATGTAGATTTCCCCGCAGTCCGTCAGTTGTTGCTGGATTGCGGCTTTGAGGGATGGTGCACAGTCGAGCAGGATTGCGATCCGACGCTCGATGTCTCGCCCGTGGATGATGCACGCGCCAACCGGGAATATCTGCAAAGCATCGGGTTCTAGGGGGCGGGTCATGAAATTGAACTGGGGAATGATCGGCGGCGGAGAGGGCAGCCAGATAGGACCCGCGCACCGTCTGGGGGCGCAGGCAGATGGGAATTTCACCCTTGCAGCGGCCGCGCTGGACGTGGATGCGGAAAAGGGCCGCGCCTATGCGCAGCGCCTTGGTGTGGCCGCGGACCGCGCCTATGGCGACTGGCGCGAGATGCTGGCGGGCGAGCGTGGGCGCGAGGACAGGGTCGATCTGGTCACTGTGGCCACACCCAATGCCACACATTTCGAAATCACCAAGGCATTCCTTGAAGCAGGCTTTCATGTCCTGTGTGAAAAACCGATGACCATGACCGTGGAACAGGGCGAGGAAATCGTGCGCGTTGCGCGCGCCTCGGGGCGAATATGTGCCGTGAATTATTGTTATTCCGCGTATCCCATGGTCCGGGAAATGCGCGCCATGGTGCGCAGTGGCCAGATTGGCCGGGTGCGTCTGGTCGTGACAAATTTCAGCCATGGTCATCATGGCGATGCCACCGATGCAGATAATCCACGCGTTCGCTGGCGGTATGATCCGGCCATGGCCGGGGTGTCGGGGCAATTTGCAGATTGCGGGATTCATGCGCTGCATATGGCAAGCTTTATCACCGGCGATCAGGTGGAACGCCTCTCGGCTGATTTTGCGTCAACCATTGGTGGCAGCGGCAACGTTGCACAAATACGCGATGCTTATTTTGATTTAGCCCTGAACGAATCGAAGACATACCGACTGCGCATTGGCCAAAGTAAAGTTCCTTTTGGTTTTGAAAATCT
>SKWJ01000150.1 GCA_007128995.1 Paracoccaceae bacterium | reverse complement strand
GATCAGCGCGCCGCGAATTGCGCCTGTGGTCCTGTTCCGTGGGACGCCTTCAGAGTGACGATCCGATGGCCGCTCCGGTGGGGCACGCGTATTCAGGTCGTCCATTCATGCCCCGGAGAGTTGACGTAGCAGAGCTGTTGCTACAGGTGCTGAGAAACACCTTCCAGAGAATCCCAGAGCCGTCAACTCTCCATTCACTTTGCGCTTGCAGATGCCGCCTTCGGCGCAGACAGGCAGAGGGATAAACTGCGCCCAACCGAACCGGTCCAGCCTATGTTTGCGGCAGCGTCCGTGGCTTTTGCTGCGCTTTGTGTCAGCGGAAAGACGCGTGTTTCCCATGCAAGAGGGCGCTCTGCCGCGTCTTAGCGCTGGCATGGCGCGGGGGAACTCGGCTATCTATCTGGGATGACGAACGCCATGACCGGATCATATGTCGCGCGCATCAGGGCGGCTCTGCCAGTGCTGCACCCAAGCGAGCGGCGCTTGGCAGACACGATCCTGTCTTTCCCGGGCGAGATTGCCAGCTACACGGCAACCGAACTCGCGCAACTGGCAAATGTGTCCAATGCGACAGTGACGCGATTCGTCCGGCGCCTTGGCTACGAGAATTTCGATCAGGCGCGGCAGGCGGCACGGGCGACCCAGCAAGCGGGCGCTGCGGTGTTTCGTGTCTCGTCCAGCGATGATCATGGCCCTGAAGCGGCGCTGATGGGTCAGATCGCGCAGGGCCGACAGAATGTTGAAAACAGCTTTGCTGCTATTTCCTTGGCCGAGATCGATGATCTGGCCGAGGCGATCCTGCAGGCCAACCGGGTCTGGATTCTGGGCTTCCGCACGTCACAGGCCTTCGCGCTCTATCTGGGCGCGCAGGTTGGCCAGACCGTGACGCATGTCACTGTGCTGCCGCCCGCAGGCCAGACCCTTGCCGAAAGCCTGTGCAGCATTGAACCGGCGGATGTGGTGATTGTCTTTGCCCTGCGCCGCACGGTCCGTCAGTTACCCGGCCTGTGCCGCGAATTGCGGTTGACGGCGGCGCAAACGGCGCTGATCAGCGATGTCCTTCCGCAACCGGGGGCCGAAACATCGGTTTTCGAGGCCGCGCTCTTGCCAAAGTGGCGGCTGCGCGTGCAGACGGCGGCACCGGGGCCGCTGTTCAATCATACCGCAGTGCTGACCTTGTGTCATATTTTGGCAACCCGCGTGCTGGAACGGTCCGGCCAAGCCGGGCGCAAGCGCCTTCTTGCGATCGAAGCGCTGCATGATTCGCTCGGTGAAATCTGAACACCTGATTTCAAATCGCCTGATCTCTGAGCATTCTCTGCCCTGAACGCTGCAAGAGCGCTGTTTTTCGTGCAGGCCCGCGAAAAAATCTTGATGAAAATAATTTTTCATACAAATCTAGCAAGAAAAAATAATACCTTCTTCATGCGCAAACCGGCGTTCCGACTCTTCAACAGCAGAGGTTTCAAGATGACATTCACAATTCGCAAGACAGTATTGGCCGCGTCCCTCGCTCTGGTCCTGCCTGCCGCTGTCCAGGCACAGGTGCTGCAAATCAATTCCTCGCTGCCTGATGGCAGCTTCGCGCATGCCTTCCTCACCGAGTTCAAGACCCGTGTCGAAGCAGAGTTGCCCAGCATGGATGTGCAGATCTTCATGGGCAACACGCTCGGGTCTGAAGAAGACGTGCTTCAGGGCCTTGGCTTTGGCACGCATCACGCGTCGCTATCGGCCTCTGCCGTCGTGCAGGTCAATCCGCGCACGGCGGTCTTTGACCTGCCTTATCTTTTCGAAGACCGTGACAAAGTGCAGCAATTCGCGAATTCAGCCGCGTTTGACCTGCTGGCCGAGGGGTTCGCCGGGCGCGGAATCGTGCTGGCCGCCCTGTGGGATAATGGCTTTCGCGTCATCACAAATTCGGTGCGCCCCATCGTGACGCCGGAAGACATGCGCGGGCTGAAAATCCGCACGCCAACCTCGCGCCAGCGCGTGGCCATGTTCAATACATTGGGGGCGAATGCCACGCCGCTGTCCTTTGGCGAGGTCTATTCCGGCCTTGATCAGGGTGTGATCGACGGACAGGAAAACCCGGCCCAGATTGCCGATAGTGCGCGTTTCTACGAAGTACAAAGCTATATGTCCCTGTCCAACCACGTGTACCTGCCCACATTCATGCTGTTTGGCGAACCATGGCTGAACGCGCAGACGCCAGAGGTGCGCGAAACAGTGCTGCGCATCGCAGCCGAAACAGCGCCCTGGACCTTCGCCTGGGGTGAGGAGACCGACGCCCGCATCCTGGAAGAGCTGGCAGACAAGATCGCCATCAACGAGATCGATTTTGGAGCCTTTCAGGCGGCTGCCCTGCCACTTTACGATGATCCCCTCTTCGTGGATGCCATCGGCGCAGACATGATCGCGGTCACTCGCGAAGTGCTGGGCCTCGACTAAGCCCAAGGCGCGGCCCTGCGCCAATGCTCAGGGCCGCCACGTCCCCCGCCCAGAACGCAGGAGAATGACATGGACACTCTCGGGAAGGTCGTGCTCTGGCTCGACCGGCTGATGTGCCGCGCACTGGATATCTTTACCATCATCATCGCCGGCACCTTGCTGGTTCTGCTGAATTACGCTGTGTTTTCGCGCTTCGTGCTGAACGCATCCGTATCCTGGGGCGAAGAATTGCCCGCGCATATTCTGGCGATGCTGACCTTCATCGGCGCGGCCTATCTGACCCGCACGAACGAGCATCTGGGCTTTGATTCCTTTGCCCGCACTCTGAACTTGGGGGTGCAGCGGGTGCTGGCCTGTATCAATCAGGTGCTGATGGCGGGGTTCGGCGCAACGCTGTTCTGGTTCGGCGGGCGTGCGGCGCTCAGTTTCATGGGGCGCACACTGATTTCGGTGGACCTGCCGATCATCCTGTTTCGCGGGGCTGTGCCCGTGGGCGGCGCGCTGATCGTTCTTATCTGCACGGTCCGGCTGGTCGGTCTGATCACGGGCCGGATCAATCCCGGTGAATTGCTGCCAGAAGGAGATGGCTGATGTTCCTTGCTCCCGGTTATATCATCCTGATCCTGTTGATCGGCCTGTTGATGATGGGTGTGCCGATTGCCTTTGTGCTCGGGATCACCGCCACTGTGATGATCTTCCTCGATCCGGCCGTCGTGCCGATGATCATCGGCCTGATCCCGTTCGGCGGGGCCAATAATTACCTGCTGGTCGCAGCCCTTTTGTTCATGATCGCAGGCGAGGTGATGAATCAGGGCAAGATCGCGGAAAAGCTGATTGCCTTCGCGTCCTCGCTGGTGGGCCATATCCGGGGCGGTCTGGCGCATGTCAACATCCTGACCTCGCTCTTCTTTTCCGAGATCTCGGGCACGGCCACATCCGATGCGGCGGCCATTGGTTCGGTCATGATCCCGCAGATGAAGCGGCGCGGCTATTCGGCGGCCTTTGCGGCTGCCGTCACCTCGACCTCGGCCACGATGGCGATCATCGTGCCGCCCTCGCTGAACCTGATCCTGTATGCCTATGTCGCCAATGCCTCGATTGCCGAACTGTTCGCCGCAGGCATATTGCCCGGCTTTCTGGTCTGCTTCCTGCTGTTGATGACCGCTTACTTTATCGCCGTCTACAAGGGCTTCCCGACCGAGGGCGCATTCAGCTTCGCCCGCGTTCTGGATACGGGCAAAGACGCGGCGCTGCCGCTTACCCTGCCGATCCTGAT
>SKWJ01000266.1 GCA_007128995.1 Paracoccaceae bacterium | reverse complement strand
CCATATTGGTGCCTTGTTCAAGCGTCACGCGGAAAAGATGCAACAAGACGGGGTGCTAGATCTCGAGGTGCTGGACACAGTCGCAAGCGCGCTCAGGCGGATAGAGCGTTACTGGGGAGAGCAGATCCGCTATATCTATTAGGCGGACTGTGAAAGGGCGTCGTCGAAAGCCGATTTTCCGCTGGCCCTTGGCCCGATGCTTCCTGCAAGAGTGGCGCAATTGCGATGAATTTTGCCTTTGCCCGCCCTGACTCCGCGCTGTTAAACGTAGCGGCGGTCGCCAGGCAGGCTGCACCGGTCGATTGATGCGTGTTTCCTGCGCGCCAAAGTTTATCTTGCCATTGAATATTGCCAGGCGCCGCGCTCATCGCTGGCAGCGTCACGCAAGCCTTGTCATGCCAGCTGCGGTTTTTCATCGCCTGGGCCTGCGCTGATCATCGCACAACAGCCGGGAAAGATAGGGATCGTACCTTCGCACTGTCTCGCGTCACTACCCTCAGCCCCCAAGAAGAACGGTTCAAACCGGTGTCAAAGTGCAAGCCTTGCTGCGCTCTGAGGCTGGAACCTGTCACACCTTGCGGCGGCAATGGTTCCAGCCAGCGCAGAGGATTCGCCAATTATTATGTCAGCGGATATCCTTCAACGGGTTACTCTGCGGGCGACAGCCGGATGACGCGACCATTGTCACCATCGGTCAACACATAAATCGCCCCGTCATGTGGTCCGACGGCAAGATCGCGGATCCGGTGGCCTTCGCCGTCAAGCAGCCGCGCCACTTCCCTAAGACCGCCGTTCTCCTCTGCAAACAGACCGACATACTGATGAAACAGATTGCCGATCATCAGATGCCCTTCCCAGTCGGCAAAGGCATCGCCAGTGTAGAAGGCCATACCTGATGGCGGAAAGTGATTGTCACGCCCCGCAGGCCAGTGATGGATCGGCGCTACAAATCCGTCACCTTCCTGATGCGGCTCGGCGAAGCGTTCGCCGCCCGAATATGTGACCCCGAAACTGGCCAGTGGCCATCCGAAATTCTCGCCGCGCTGGACGATATTCACCTCATCGCCGCCTGCTTCACCATGCTCGGCAAGCCAGACCGCCTCTGTCTCGGGGTGAATGGTCATCGCCTGAATATTTCGGTGTCCATAGGACCAGATGGCAGCGGCCGCGCCATCTTCATCCACAAAGGGGTTATCATCCGGGATCTCGCCGTCCAGCGTCAGACGGATGACCGATCCGTTCTCGCTGCCAAGATCCTGCGCTATATGATCCGGACCGAACGCCTTGCTGTTGCGATCGCCGAACCCGACGAAAACGTGATCATCCTGAAAAACGATGCGTGATCCGAAATGTGCATCACTTTCAATGCCGGGCTGCACAACATGCAGGGTTTCCAGATCGGTGAGTTCTGCCGCGCCCACATCCAGTCTTGCACGACCAAGATGGGTTGTCGTGCCCCCGTCAACCTCGGCGACCCAAGTCATGTAAATCCATCCGCTGCCGTCAAATTCAGGCCCGGCTGCAATATCCAGCAGCCCGCCCTGACCGCGCGCAACGACCTCTGGCGCCCCTTCCAGCACGGTCACCTCTTCACTGTCGAGGTCCCAGAGGCCAAGGCTGCCCCCCCGAAAGCTGAGAAGCATCTGATCGCTGCCGGGGAGGAACTCCATCGCCCATGGCCGGTCCAACCCCGACAGGAGCGTTTCAGCCGAGTAGAGATTATCCGCAGAGGCAGTTGTTGCCATCAGGGCTGCAAGTCCTGTGCCGAGCACGATGCGATCTTTGGTCATGAAATTCTCCATTTTTTGGTCTCTGACGGACCAACGCTTGTGCTCATACTGGGTTGCATCACACACGCGTGTGTCATTTGGCCAAGGCATGTTGACTTTCTGTTGATTGCGGCATACTGGCTGACAATCTCCGGAAGTGTGATGCTTCCGGTCCTTGCTGTTGTCAAGGATCGCCACCCGCCAGCGCGTTGCGCCCGTGGGTGCAAACTTGTTTGATGGCCGTCCAGTGGCCGAAGGAGCGCGCGCATGTTCGAGAACCTCTCCGAACGCCTGTCCGGGGTCTTCGACCGGCTTACGAAGCAGGGTGCCCTGTCCGAAGATGATGTGCGCGCAGCGCTGCGCGAGGTGCGGGTTGCGCTTCTGGAAGCGGATGTGTCGCTTGATGTGACGCGCGAATTCGTGAAACGGGTGCAGAAGAAGGCAACTGGCGCTGCTGTCACGAAATCCATCACCCCCGGCCAGCAAGTCGTAAAGATTGTGCATGATGAACTTATCGCCATGCTGGAGGGCGATGAGGATGCGGGGAAACTCAAGATCGACAATCCGCCTGCCGCAGTGCTGATGGTTGGTCTGCAAGGTTCCGGGAAAACCACGACAACTGCCAAGCTTGCCCGAAGGCTGAGTGAGCGCGAGGGCAAGCGCGTGCTGATGGCGTCGCTGGACACAAATCGACCTGCCGCGATGGAACAACTCGCCATTCTGGGTGGCCAGATCGGGGTGGACACTCTGCCGATCGTGCAGGGGCAGAAAGCTGTCGAGATTGCCAGGCGCGCAAAGCAGCAGGCGATCTTGGGCGGCTATGATGTCTATCTGCTCGACACGGCTGGCCGGCTGCACATTGACGAAGACCTCATGAACGAGGTTCAGGCAGTGCGCGATGCCGTCAACCCGCGTGAGACGCTTCTGGTCGTCGATGGCTTGACGGGTCAGGACGCGGTTAATGTTGCGGTCGAATTTGACGGCAAGGTCAGCGTTTCGGGGGTGGTGCTGACCCGGATGGATGGCGACGGGCGCGGCGGTGCGGCGCTTTCCATGCGCGCTGTGACCGGCAAGCCGATCCGCTTCGTCGGTCTGGGCGAAAAGACTGATGCTCTGGAAGTCTTTGATCCCAAGCGTGTCGCGGGCCGGATTCTGGGCATGGGCGATATCGTGGCTCTGGTCGAGAAAGCGCAGGAAGTGCTCGAGGTCGAGCAGGCCGAGCGCATGATGAAGCGCTTCCAGAAGGGCATGTTCAACATGAACGACCTGCGCCTGCAACTGGAGCAGATGATGAAGATGGGCGGCATGCAGGGTGTGATGGGCATGATGCCCGGCATGGCCAAGATGTCGAAACAGGCCGAAGCGGCCGGATTCGATGACAGCATGCTCAAGCGCCAGATCGCGCTGATCAATTCGATGACCAAGAAGGAACGCGCGAACCCCGCACTCCTTCAGGCCAGCCGCAAGAAACGCATTGCCGCTGGTGCCGGGCTGGAAGTGTCTGATCTCAACAAGCTGCTCAAGCAGCATCGGCAAATGGCCGACATGATGAAGACAATGGGCAAGAAGGGCATGCTGAAGCAGGCGATGGCCGGAATGCTTGGCAAGGGAAAGGGCGCGCCCGATCCGTCCAAGATGTCGCCCGAAGAGCTTGCCGATCTGGGCCGTGGAATTGAGCAGGGCATGAAGATGCCCGGCCTCGGTGGCCCCGGCATGGGTGGTCTGGGGTTGCCCGGCGGTCTGTCGGGGCTGATGAAGAAAAAATGAGCGTCCTCGACCTGCCCATTCCCGTGATCGAGACGGAACGTCTGGTCCTGCGTGCGCCGCGCGAAAGCGATTTCGAGGCTTTCGCAGAATTTGGCGCATCGGATCGCGCACGATTTGTCGGCGGTCCCTATCCGCGCTTTCACAGTTGGAGCGGGTTTCTGGGCACATTTGGTCACTGGGTTCTGCGTG
>SKWJ01000317.1 GCA_007128995.1 Paracoccaceae bacterium | reverse complement strand
GCCCGACGATCCCGGCCTTCGACTGATGCGTATGGACGACATCGGGGCGCTGCGTGCGCAGCACGGCGCGGATCTGCGCTGTAGCCCGGATATCGAGACGTGGCGAGATTTCGCGCACAAGCGCAGGGATCTCAATCAGCCGCGCACCAGGGGCGCGGGCCTGGGCGAAGTCTCGGTTGACTTGGGGTCCATGCAGAATGCTGACTTCATGGCCCATCTTCATCTGACCAGCACAGGTGGCCAGTGTGTTTTCCTCTGCTCCAGCGCGCAAGAGCCTGGTGATGATATGAACGATCTTCATACCGGGAGATTCCTTGAAGGCAGAGTATGCGAGGCCACAGGGGCCATCGAACGAACGATGTCTTTGTAGAATGCCTTTCCTGAGCAATCGGGTTACTGGGAAAGTCGGGCTTGTGGGAATATGCTCAGGTGATCGTAGTTTCAGCATATCTGCGGCGCAAGCGCATTTCTTGACCGATTCGGGCGCCACGGGTCGCGGTGTCTAAAGTCAGCGCCTGTGGAACAGATTTCATGTTTTCGTAACGGAGGATTTCTGGTTCATCGTAGCCACTGACCCGCGAGTGGTCCTGAGAAAAGGGGCAGGTCACTTGCCGCAAACGAAACCGACCACTATCAACCCAAAGGGCTCTAGTTATGAACGGGGGCAGGTCAGGATATTACTATGGCAGACTTGCCTGACAAACCCGGCTGGACCGGAAAACTCGGCAAACGCCTCTTCGGGGGAGCCTCGGGCGGGGTGTTCCGCGGCATGCTCGTGCTCGCCACTGGCAGCGGGATCGGCAAGATCATCGGCATCGCCGCGATCCCGATCCTGACGCGGCTTTATGCACCCGAGGATTTTGGTGTGCTGGGCATTTTCACCGCCCTTGTGGCCATCCTCGCACCGCTGGTGACGCTGCGCTATGTGCTGGCACTGCCCTTGCCGCGCCATGACGGGGTGGCGCTGAACCTGCTGGTCCTGTCGCTGGGTCTGATGCTGGTTCTGTCGGCGCTGGTCGGGCTGGCGCTCTGGGGCTGGGGCGGCGCGCTTCTGGGCCTCGTCTCGATGGAGGTGCTGGCGCCGTGGTGGTGGCTGATCGCGCTCGGGGTCCTTGGCGCAGCCATTTATGAAATGCTGACTCTCTGGGCCACACGAAAACGCGCCTACAAGATCATCGCCCAGACCAATGTCGTTCAGAAGGCCATTGGCGCGGTGGTCAAGATTGGCCTCGGTCTGGCGGCTTTGCAGCCACTGGGCCTGCTGCTCGGACAGGTTGTGACACAGACTGCCGGCAGCGGGCGTCTGTGGCGCGCATTCTCGACAGAATTCCGGTCGACCCGGCAGCACTTGCGGGTATCGCGCATACGCAAGGTCGCATGGCGCTATCGCAGCCTGCCGATCTGGCGCGTGCCTTCGCAGTTTCTCATGGTCTTCTCGGTGCAGGCCCCGATGCTTTTCATTGCCGCCCTTTATGATGCCCCAACCACTGGACAATTCGGTCTTGCCGTCACGGCTGTGACCTTGCCGGTCACGCTTTTGGGGCATACCACCGCCAAAGCCTTTTATGCCGAGGCCGCATCCCTTGGCGCGCGCCGGGCACCGGAAATCAGATCGATGCTGCAGTCAGTCACAGTGCGGCTGGGCATGGTGTCGCTGGCGCCCGCCCTGATTTTGTTGCTATTCGGCCCGCTGATCTTTCCTTTTGTATTCGGGGCGTCTTGGGAACTGGCTGGGCTGTTTGCGCAAGCGTTGGCGATCTATCTGTTCTTTCAGTTTATCCAGGCCCCTGTTGCCCATGTCTTCTACCTGTTCGACGGGCAGCGTCAGCTGCTATGGCTCAACCTGCAACGTGTCGTTTTGCTATCAGCGGTATTTGGTGCCAGCCAGCAGTTCGGCTGGGAGGCTCTGCACACTGTCTGGGCCTATGCCATCGTGTTGTCTGTGCATTATGCGCTGAGCACCTGGTATGCGTATCGTTTCATTCCGAATGCTTAGAAGGACATCAGACGTGCAAGTGATCATTCGCGAAAAAAGTACTCTTACCGGGACTGTCACTCTTGCCGGCGCCAAGAATTCCGCCCTGCGGCTGCTGGCCGCCAGTCTGCTGACCGAAGGGCGGGTCACGCTTACGCAATACCCCGCCGGGCTGCTCGATGCGCAGGTGCATGTCGAGATGCTCGAAGCCCTCGGCAAGACCGCCCGGGTCACCGAGGACCGGATCGAGATTGACGAGACGCGCACCCCCGACACCACGCTTGACTGGAAAGGGCGTTCAATCCGCAACACGCTGCTGATCCTTGGCGCGCTGACCGCGCGGTGCGGCGCAGGGCGCGTGCCCCTGCCCGGCGGCTGCAAGCTGGGCGAGCGTAAATACGACCTGCATGTGATGCTGCTGGAACGTCTGGGTGCGCGGGTCTGGGATGAAGGCGATTTCCTGTGTGCCGAAGCCCCTGCGGGCGGGCTGGTGGGCGCTGATATCCACCTGTCGATGCGCTCGACCGGGGCCACCGAAAACGCCATCCTCTGCGGCACGCTGGCGCAGGGCGTGACCCGCATCTGGAACCCGCATATCCGGCCCGAGATCCTCGATCTGATCGCCATGCTGCGGTCGATGGGCGCGCAGATCCGCGTGTTCGGGCAGGAACATATCGAAATCACCGGTGTCGCGGGGCTGGCGGGCACCGAGCACCGCGTGATTGCGGATAATATGGAAGCGATCACCTGGCTGGTGGGCGCGGTCATGACCGGTGGCGATGTCGAGATCAGGGGCTTTCCCTATACCGATCTGGAAGTGGTTCTGGCGCATCTGAACGCCGCTGGCGCGCGGCTTTACCGCAACGAGGATGCGCTGATCGTGCGCGGCGGGACCTGCTATCCGATCGAGATCAGCACCGGCCCGCATCCGGGCATCAATTCCGATGTGCAGCCGATCCTGGCCGCCTGGGCCGCGCGCGCGCGGGGGGAATCGCGCATTGTCGATCTGCGCTTTCCGGGCCGCTATGGCTATGCCGAGGAAATGGCGCGGATGGGGATGCGCCACGAGGTGCGCGGCGACATGCTGGTGCTGCATGGCGCGGGCGGCAAGCTGCACGGCGCGACCGTGCGCGCGCTGGACCTGCGCGCGGGCGCCGCTCTGGCGCTGTGCGGGCTGGTGGCCGAGGGTGAGACCGTGATCACCGATGCCTGGCAGATCGGCCGCGGCTATGTCGATTTCGTCCCGAAACTGCGCGCGCTGGGGGCGCAGGCCGAATGGGTGGACTGAGCGTGGCGCCGACAGGATTTTGAAAGAGGGATGATCATGTCAGAAACACCGCCGAAGGTTTCCGTCGTCTGTGCCTGGTATAACCGCGCCGATTACATCCGCGATACGATAGACAGCCTGCTGGCGCAGGATTACCCGAATTTTGATGTCACGGTCATCAACGACGGCAGCCCCGACCCGCGCGTGCGCGAGATCCTCGACAGCTATGACGACCCGCGCCTGCGGGTGGTGCATCAGGAGAATACGGGCTTCACAGTGGCCATCCGGCGCGCCATCGATGAAAGCGATGGTGAGTTCATCGCAATTCAGGGCGCGGGCGACATAAGCCTGCCGGGGCGTCTGCGGCGGCAGGCTGAAACAATACAGGCTAATTCGGATCTTGCCATGGTGGGGTGTCACTATCGCCTGAACAACCTTGTAACTGGAAAGCAACGGGAAATGCAGCCCCAAGCCCCAAAGCGTGGGAGTGTGC
>SKWJ01000123.1 GCA_007128995.1 Paracoccaceae bacterium | reverse complement strand
GATCGGATCAGGGCGCTAAAACCTTGGCAAGCTCGCACGAGGTGTGGGGGACGGGACAGAGCATCAGGACTGGATTCAGGGGTCCACCCAGAGTCCAGTTCGGGGTCCAGAGGGGAAGAAAGGACACGAGAGCTGCGACAGTTCGAAACCGGGCAAACGCCCACCGATTGACCGGAAAAACTGTCTCGGCCCACCGCTAAGTCATTGTTTTTACGGTTCCTTCCTGAGCACTTCGTATGCTGGGGGGCGCAGCGCGCAATTTCGCTAGCGTCAGAGCGATTTTTTTGGGAGTCCACCCCGCTTGGAGTCCACCCCAAATGCCGGAAACAAACACGCAATAACAGAAGCTTGGTGGGTGGATTCTGGGGTGGATACCTGCCCCGTGGGAGTCCACTGGATACCGTGGGCGGGGTCCACTTCACGGAAGCCACCGGGTGAACCCAGTGCCAACGCGATCGGATCAGTAAGTGATCACCGGCGCCACGCGGGAGTGGCTTGGCGTGGTCGCCTCGGCGACCAGGAAGTTCGCCACATCGCGCCGTGCAATCAGCCCGTTCCGCCATTCCTCGGGGGCCACCAGAACCTTGTAGGGTCTGCCACCGCGGCCATTGGTCAGGATTGTCGGGCGCACGATCAGCCAGTCCAGTTCGCTGTCGCGAATGATCTGCTCCTGGCGATCCTTGTCGTCATAGGCCGTACCCAGAAACAGTCGGTGCGGAATGCGCTCGGCAAAACTGAGAGCTTTTCGGCTCTCGCCCGCACCGAACCCGGTGACAGCCACAAGCCGCTGAACCCCGACGCGCGCCATTTTCGCAACGAGGACTGCGGTCGTCCTGGAGAACATGTCTATGGGCGTGGCCATGCGCCGGAGGCTTTGCGCGACACCTATCACTTGAATGACGGCATCGACACCCTCGAGCGCGGCGCGGACCGCCTCTGGGTCTGATGCATCGCCGCTGTGCCGCTCCAGCAAGGGATGGGTGATCTTGATCCGGTCAGTGTTGCGCGCCATCGCGCGCACCTGATGGCTGGCGTCGAGCGCAAGCTGTACGGTCTCGTGACCGATACCGACAGGATCACCATTATGACCCTCGCCTTCGCCCCTGAGTGGATTGAGCAATGGCCGCTTGCGCGCCTGCAGACCTAAGCCAAGAACGCCAAGATGCATGGCGTGAACCAGGTTGCGAAGCTTGCCACCGTTATTCAAGCGCAAGCTGCGCACGGTAAGGCAGTTCTGGCTGTACGAGTTGCAAAGCACTCTCATTTTGACGCTTATCTGCGCTACCCGAGTACATATTTTTCGGTTAGCAGCAGCCCAACCGATCGCGATACCAAGCCGCCAATGAAGGCCGCAGTGCAGACCAGTCAGATCGGAAATCTGCCGTCTGGGGCATGGCGACTCGATATGCTGCACGCAAGGCAGCTTCAGCCTCTGGCGCGTTTACTCTGACGAGCCTCCCCCTGGTGATCACGGGTTTGCCATCAACCCATAGGCCTAAGATGTGCTCGCGTCGTGCGCGTCCGAGCAGCAAGGCGCGCGGGTCCACAGGCAAGAGCGCGTCGCGGTCAAGAGCTTTCAGATCAAGAAGCAGGATATCCCCCGGCGCCTCTAGGGCAATCTGGCCGCCCGGAGCAAGACCTAATGTTGGCCTGCCATTCAGGCATGCAGCTTCCAGCACGTCTTGCAGTGTCATGCCGTCGTCAAACCCATGCCCGGCATGAAGTGCACGCAAGAGCCGCAACTCGCGAAGCGCATCATCATCATCGTCAAACGCGCAGCCATCAAGCCCCATCGCGACGCGGACACCTGTAGCTTTCATCGCTGCGACAGGGGCAACCCCCGATTTCAGGTGCAGATTTGACGAGGTGTTGACGGCGATAGTCGCGCCGGCTGACGCAATCATTTCCAATTCATCGGGCCGGGCCCAAGTGCCATGCGCAAGCGTCAGTCGCGGGCTGAGAAGGCCAATGCTGCGCAACATCTGCACGATTCCCTCGGGGTGCTGCTCATCTGCCCAGGCGCGCTGATACTTGGTCTCCAGAAGGTGCATGTGAACGCGCCGTCCGGTCCGGGCAGACGCATCTGCCACGGCTGTCAACAACTCCACCGAACACCACTGAGGACCGGTCGGGCCAAATTGCACATCCACATTGCGCCCTGCCAATGCCTTGGCGACTTGCTCTGCTGCGGCAATCTGTGCGTCTGCTGACGGGACAGGACGCGCGAGTGCAGCAGCAAGTCGCCGGACCGCAGCGCCATCGTGCGAACCAGACAAGGCATCTAGCACTGGCGTGTGGTCGCCATAGGTCAGCGGGTTTCGGTCGCGCACGGAAATCGCAAGCGCAAGGCGCACGCCGACCTCGTCTGCCGCGTCAGCAATTTGCAGAGCTTCCTCTTCTAACGAGACCAATCCCATCGGCCTTGTGAGATGGACCATGACAGCGGCCACGCCCCCCAGCGCGGCGCGCGCCAGTGCAGCACGCGCGGCCAGTCTTGCATCAACAGGCGGCATTGCACCCAAGCCTACAAGCCAGGTTTCCAACGGTTCCCCCGCCAGACCGAAGGATGTGGCCGATAGCGGGCGCGCGTGGTCATGTGCGTTGACTGGCGCGGGCAATGCCAGCGCCATTGTCTCTGCCCCTTCAGGGGCCGGGTTCAGCGCAGTGATCTGTCCATTCGAGAGACGAATTTCCAAGGGACCCGCAGGACGATACTCCGGCCCGACAAGGGCTTGGGCCACAAGGATGCTCTCGCTCATAGTCTCTCTCCTGTCCTGTAGGGAATGAACCTCTGGCGATGCAGCCTAATCGCTTGCCGTGTTTGTGTCCTATGCTATCTTCGACGTAAAGCGATGCGAAAAATGCAGCGCTCTATAATTTTGAGGAGCGCCAAGTGCGACACCAGCGCGTTCTCGCTTACGTTGATGCAGTGGCCCGCGCCGGGTCGATCCGCAAGGCTGCCGAACACCTGTCCATCACAGCCTCGGCCCTGAATCGTCGTATACAGGATTTCGAAGAAGACCTCGGCACCCCTATTTTCGAGCGTCTGCCCCGTGGCGTGCGCCTGAATGCGGCTGGGGAACTGGTGATCCGCCATGTTCGTGCTCAGAGGGCCGATCTTGAAAAGTTGCTTTCACAAATCGCTGATCTTAGCGGAGCGCGTCGAGGTCATGTCGCCATCGCCTGCAGTCATGCAGTCGCCTATATGCTACTGCCCCGCGAAATAGGGTCCTATCGTGAAGCCTTTCCCGCAGTGACCTTCTCGGTGACAGTGCTCGACCATGTCCGCGCCCAGCAGGCGCTCTCTGATTTTTCGGTCGACCTTGTTCTGGTTTTCGAACCGGCAATCCAGGCTGAACTGCAGGTGATATATGTTCTGGACGAACCACTTTATGCGATTGCGGCGCGCGATCATCCTGCATTGCAAAAACCGGTGGTGCGGCTCCGAGACTGCATCGCATATCCGGTTGTTCTGCCTGATCGCAGTTTTGGCGGGCGGCAATTGCTGGATCAGGCCTTGCAACGGCGCATGATCAAGCTGGAGCCCGTGATCGAGAGCAATTCCTTCGAAATGTTGCGCAGCTACGTATTGACTGAAAATGCGATTACGTTTCAGACCCTGAACGGCGCGCCGCTGGAGGAATTTGAAACACTGGCTGTGCGGCCTGTCGATGAACGCGATGTGGCCCCCGGTCGGCTGGTTCTGGGCCAGTTGCGGGGGCGTACTCTGCCGGTTGCT
>SKWJ01000424.1 GCA_007128995.1 Paracoccaceae bacterium | reverse complement strand
TCACGGGTCAACTGATATCCGGGATCCGCCACAAGCGGAGTTCCGGCTTCAGAGGCGTAGAGCACGGATTTGCCGTCGCGCAGGAACTTCAGGATACGCGGGCGGATCTGGCTTCCGTTGTGGTCATGATAGGACAGCAGCGGGCGACCAGCCACTTGAAGACCGTGGATTTCCATTAGCCTGCGCAGGGAACGCGTATCTTCAGCAACAAGAACATCGCAAGTGGTCAGCAGATCAAGCGCACGCAGCGTTATATCGCGCGCAGCGCCAATAGGTGTTGCGATCAGATGGAGGCCAGGAGCGACAGGTCTTGCATCGGGCGTCTGAGCATGTCCCGGCTCTGTCGGGTCATTGGGCATGAGGAATTTCCTTGGCTGAGTTCTGCCGCTGCGCAGATGCTTTGGATGCGAACGTTTACTTCATGATCTGCGTTATCTACTCTGTCGAGTCGAAACACATGATACAATATGAGGGTATAGGTCTGATGAGCACGCATTCATATTCCGGCAATAAAGTTACACTCTCTCGTCGTGGGCTTCTGCTGTCTGCTGGCGCATCTGTTCTTGCTGCGGCCTGTGATGTTCCGGCCATGCCCGGTATCGCCGGGCGAGGCGCTGGTATAGACCCCTCACGCCCTGTGACAGTCGCCGTCATGCTGCCTGGCGGGACAGGCAACGAAGACCGCAATGCCTTGGCGCGCAATCTGGAAAACGCAGCGCGCATGGCAATGGCCGATCTTCAAGGGGTGCAGCTGGACCTTCGCATCTACCAGACCGGCGGTGATCCGGGGCGCGCCGCGACACTTGCCGCAGAGGCAATAGGTGATGGTGCAAAGATCATCCTCGGGCCACTCTTTGCCGATTCTGCCCGCGCCGTGGGGCCGGTCGCAGCTCAGGCGGGGGTCAATGTGCTAAGCTTCTCGAACAATCCCGATATTGCGGGCGGGAACATATTCCTGCTGGGGCCAATGTTTGAAAACACAGCGACACGCCTGCTGTCCTATGCTGCGGCGCAGGACAAGGGGCGGGTGATGATAATCTCGGAGCAGGGGCAGGCCGGAGAGGTTGCTGAACGTGCCATGCGCCGCGCAGCGGACCGTACAGCCGCAAGCATTGTCGGGTCGCACTCTTATGCATTTTCGCAAGATGGGATCGTTCAGGCCTTGCCAAGAATTGCGTCAACGGCGCGCTCTTCTGGGGCCCAGACCTTGTTCCTGACCGCCAGTTCCGCTGGCGCCTTGCCATTGCTGGCAGAACTTCTTCCACAAAACGGGCTCACGACGACCGATTTCCAGTATATGGGGCTGACCCGCTGGGATATTCCGCCTGCCACGATGCAGCTCAGTGGTTTGCAGGGTGGATGGTTCGCATTACCCGATCCGGGGCTGAATGCCCAGTTCGAGGCGCGCTATCTGGCAGCCCATGGCACGGGGCCAAACCCGGTCGCAGGACTTGCACATGATGCCATAAACATCATTGGCGCGCTCATTCGTAGGGGCGGTGATGCACCGTTCTCGGCGGAGTCGCTGACACAGGCGGACGGCTTCATCGGGGTGAACGGAATCGTCCGCTTGCGCCGCGATGGCAGCAATGAGCGTGGGCTCGCTATTGCCGAAATCCGTGATGAGCGGGTGTCTGTCCTGAGCCCAGCGCCGCGCAGTTTCGTCGGAGCCGGGTTCTGAGCGCGCCGTCAACACTGCGCGGGGCGGAAAAAAAATCAGGCTTTCCGGAATTACCGCCAGCGGCGGCAGCTCTGTTCCCGCCAGAGATCATCCTGGACACAGATGCCTTGTCCGGGGCGCTTGAGCATGCGCTTGCCACCATTTCTGCAAGCGACAGCAAGGCTTTGCGTGCGGCTATCGTGTCGGAACTCAGATCCGCGCTGAAACAGGGGGATGCGCAACTTGAAGTTCTGTTCAAGGAACATCCGCGTGACGCACGCGCATTCGTCGCCGCGAAAAGCTGGCTGACAGACATGATCGTGATCACTGCGCTGCAGCTTGTCCAGACGCGCCTGCATCCGAACCCCAACCCCTCTGAGGGAGAGCGTATCGCCGTGCTGGCCGTCGGCGGATATGGCCGCGCCGAAATGGCACCACATTCTGATATCGACCTTTTGTTTCTTGTGCCCTGGAAAGTGACTGGCTGGGTCGAGAAAGTGATCGAGTCGACCCTCTATGTATTCTGGGACATGCGGCTGAAGGTGGGCCACTCCAGTCGCACCGTTGATGAATGTCTGCGTCTGGGGCGAGAGGATGTCACGATTCGCACAGCCCTATTGGAGCAACGCTTTTTGCTGGGAAACGCAGCACTGGCAGAGACCTTGCGCCGCCGGCTCTGGACTGAACTGTTTGCCAGAACGCATGCCGATTTTGTCGAGGCGAAACTCGCTGAGCGCGCAGACCGCCACGCAAAGATCGGCAATCAGCGCTACATGCTGGAGCCGAATGTAAAGGAAGGCAAAGGCGGCCTGCGTGATTTGCAGACGCTGTACTGGATCGCGAAATACATTCATGAGGTCGAGCAGGCGCAGGAATTGGTGGGCCTTGGGTTCTTTCGCGCTGAAGAATACGAAATTTTCCGCGGCGCAGAGACATTCCTGTGGGCCGTGCGCTGCCATTTACATCATCTGGCTGGGCGCCCTGTTGAACAGTTGACCTTTGACATGCAGGTCGGTGTGGCCGAGCGTATGGGGTATGCAGATCACAGTGGGCGGCGGGGGGTCGAGCATTTCATGCAAGACTATTTCCGCCATGCCACGCATGTCGGTGATCTGACGCGCGTTTTCCTTTCTGAACTTGAAGCGCGTCATGTCAAACGTGAACCGTTGTTAAGGCATTTATTCAATAAACGCAAAAAGATGCGGTTCGGACTTAAGGTTTTGCATAACCGTCTCGATATCGAGGACCCCGAAGATTTTCTGAGCGAACCACTAAACATATTGCGGCTGTTCGAAGAGGGGCTTGCGACAGGCTATTTGCTGCATCCGAATGCAATGCGCCTTGTTGCGGCAAATCTGGATCTGATCGATGACAAGCTCAGGCAGAGCCCGGAAGCCCAGAAACTCTTTTTAAGGCTCATGTTGCGCCATGCCAATCCGGAACGCGCGCTCCGCCGCATGAATGAATTGGGGGTGTTGTCCGCATTCATCCCGGAATTCGAACCGATCGTGGCGATGATGCAATTCAATGTCTATCATCATTTCACAGTTGATGAACACACGATCCAGTGCATCAGTACCCTGGCCCAGATCGAGCGGAAGGAATTGCGCGAGGAACTTCCTGTCGTGTCGCGGATCCTGGAAGAAGGCGTGAACAGGCGTGTGGTCTATGTGGCGCTTTTGCTGCATGATATTGGCAAGGGCCGTCCAGAAGATCATTCTGTCCTTGGCGCTCAGATTGCGCGTCGCGTCGCCCCGCGGCTTGGGCTCAAGAAAGCCGAGTGCGAGACAGTTGAATGGTTGGTGCGCTTTCATCTCTTGATGGCAGATACTGCGCAGAAACGCGATATTTCGGACCCACGCACCTTGCGGGATTTTGCAAAGCTGGTGAAAACCCGGGAACGGCTGGATCTGCTGACAGTTTTGACGGTTTGTGACATTCGCGGAGTTGGGCCAGGAACCTGGAATAACTGGAAGGCACAGCTTCTTCGGACGCTCTACCGAGAGACCGCGTCTGCCCTGGAAAAAGGGCTGGAAGAGATCAACCGCGAAAACCGGACAGACGAGGCAAAGCGCGCTT
>SKWJ01000283.1 GCA_007128995.1 Paracoccaceae bacterium | reverse complement strand
TCAAGAGTATCCGTCCCCTGCCCTGCTTCGATCAGCGCCACAGCATCATTATGCCGCTCGACCCTGTCGTAGAACAGGTTCGGCATCGCGAAGAGGAGCGCGAGAGCGCAAGTTCCCCAGATCAGGATGCGTTTCCACATCGGTATTTGCAGCATGAGCGACAGGCTCCGGGTTGGACTTGGGACAGATGAAAACGCGCGCGCTGGATTTACTCTTTCGCGGCAGGTTCGGTTTTGGACATCACCGTGGCGATGGTATTCTTGAGGATGCGGACCTTCACACCTTCCGCGATCTCGACCTCTGCCTCGCCATCTTCCTTGACCTTGACAACCTTACCGATGACCCCGCCCTGCGTAACCACCTGGTCACCCCGGCGCAGCGCCGCGACCATGGCCTGATGTTGCTTCATCTTCTTCTGCTGCGGCCGGATCAGCAGAAAATACATGATGACGAAAATCAGGATGAACGGAATGATCGAAATCAGACCACCGGCAGCACCGGCATCTTGCGCATAGGCAGGGGTAACGAACATGAAGGCTCCTTCAATTTATTGCCGCGAATTGGGCATGCTACATGCCCCGCGCAAGGGGGCAATTTGGCGCGCACCCTACTGGCAGGGGCGCGCAATGGCAAGGCACTGGCGCAGGCAATTCCGGCGGAATGCCGGTCGCTTGTGGTCGCAACTGCGTGAGCGCGGCTGACCCCTACCAGCTCTGCCGGAGGGCATGAAGCAAAAGCCCGCCGCGCCGCCTGAATTCGGAGTGCAGAAGCCTGCCCTCGCGCACAGCAGCCGGATCTCTTGCAGCGCGCTTCAGCACAGCGCGCGTCTGCCAGCCCGCCAGCAAAGCCGGATGTGCCGATGCGGGCAACTGCGCGTGCGATTTGCGCGACCGCGCATGCCGCAACAACCCTGTTCGGGCAAGGGCGGCTATGGCCTCATCGCTGTCATCCGGCAAGGCCGGACAGCCGCGGGCCTGCAACTCTGGCACAGCGCGAAACCAGTTGGCTAGCCCCGAGGCAAGTCCCATATCCCGAACGGTCGCCTCCGCCTCTGGCCCGGCACCAAGGGCCATGGCGGATAGCCACATCAGATTTCCGCTGGTTGCATCAAGATGGTTCAGCAAAGTGTGATCATCTGAAAATGGCGTGCGGTAGATATCCCAGCGCCGGGCCGCGATCATCGCATGGCCCAGCGATGCAGGAAGTTTTGCCGAGTTCCAGACCCTTGCCAATGGTTCGGCCACATCATGCGCTCGCGGCTCCGCCCCTGCCGCGATTTCATCGAGGGTGTCCGTCCAGAATTGCAGTCGCATCTCTGCGATCATCGGTTCACGTGTCACCCACGGCGCGCGCGAAATTTCAAGATTGAAGGCATAAAGAGTCCACAGGCGTTCACGCGCAAACTTTGGCGCTACAAGTGTGGCAACATACCTGTCCGGATCGCCTTCACGCACCCTGTCTTCCAGACTGGTCATTCCGGGGCAACAACCATCAAGGCATAAGCAATCTCTGACGGGGCGGCTTTCCAGCGCGCAATCTCACGCTCTGCTTCATCGAGCGCCTCGGCCAGCGCGCCCCGTGCCTGTGGGCGCAGCTTCTCGATCCGGCGTGCCATCGGGATATAATAGGCTTCCCAAGCGTCACCGACCTGCATTTGTTCCCCCAGCACCCTGTAGCCAGCAGCGCCAACCCGCGCCCGGATGCCGGCGACATCTGTTATCTGGGGGTATTCGGCCCAGAATGCGCACGCCGCCGCGGATGGCCGTGACAGAAGGCAAGGCTCGGAGAACGCCACGGCCCCGCCTGGTGCCAAGGCCTTGCGCCATTTCGACAGCCCCTCGGTCACGCCAAGGAAATATAGCGCGCCAGCACACCAGATCAGATCGTAAGGACCGTCAATTGACGCCATATCACCCTGTCGCACCTGTACCCGCGCACCGAACGGAGCCACACGCTTCTGTGCGGCAGCAACAAACTGAGCGATCGTGTCGACAGCATCAATCTGCGCTTTCGGCCGCTCTTTGGCAAGGGTGACAGTGTCGGCCCCCGACCCGCACCCCGCGTCACATATCCGCGCCAGTTGCGGCGTCGCCGCCACCGACAGTGCCCAGCCCAGATCCGCCGGCGCCCCCGGCCCTTCGCGCGCAAGGTCGGTATAGAGCGTCAGGAAAGCTTCGTTCCGCGTCAGGTCAGACATGGGGACACCCCATCTCGCAAGAGTTTCCAGATCACGGCATCCAGCAGCGCCTCGAAACTTGCATCCACAATATTGGGCGAGACGCCGACCGTCGACCAACGCTGCCCCCTTCCGTCTTCAGAATCGATGATCACCCGCGTTACGGCATCAGTGCCACCCTGCGTGATCCTGACCTTGAAATCGACCAGCTTCATATCGTCGATCGTATCCTGATAAGGCCCAAGATCTTTGGCCAGTGCTTTGAACAATGCATTGACAGGCCCGCGATCATGCCCTTCCTGATCCATGGATTCAGATACGGAAAGTTTCTTGTCGGTTCCGATTTTCACCACGACAACCGCCTCCGACAGCGAGACCATCTGATTATACTTGTTCTTGCGCCGTTCGACTGTCACCCGGTAGCGCTTGACCTCAAAAAACTCGGGCACCTGATCGAGTGCGCGCCGCGCCAGCAATTCAAAACTTGCCTGTGCGCTGTCATAAGCATAACCTTCATCTTCGCGCTGCTTTATGTCATTCAGGATCGTGCCAAGGCGCGGGTCATCCTTCGATGCCTCGACATTCATGGCCGACAGGCGATGCCGCAGATTGGACTGACCAGCCTGATTGGACATCGGCACGACGCGTGTATTCCCGACATGGGCCGGGTCAATATGCTCATACGTGCTGGGGTCTTTCACGATTGCACTGGCATGAAGCCCTGCCTTGTGCGCGAAGGCTGAAGCACCGACATATGGAAGTGTCCGCAAAGGCACGCGATTGAGAATGTCATCAAGCCGGCGCGAGATGCGCAGTAATTGGGTCAACGCCGACGGCGTTACGCCTGTCTCAAAGCGTTCTGCATAGGCCGGTTTGAGCATCAGCGTGGGAATGAGCGTTGTCAGAGAGGCATTGCCGCAACGCTCTCCCAGACCATTGAGCGTGCCCTGTATCTGACAGGCCCCTGCCTCCACTGCTGCAAGTGAACAGGCCACCGCCTGCCCAATATCATCATGGCAATGAATGCCCAGATGCGAACCGGGAATGCCGCTCGCGATCACGGCCTTGGTGATCTCGCGGATCTCACTTGGCAATGTACCGCCATTGGTGTCACACAAAATCACCCAGCGGGCACCGGCATCATGGGCTGCGTGTAGCGCCTGCAACGCGTATTCGGGGTTTGCCTTGAAGCCATCAAAGAAATGCTCGGCATCAAAATGCGTCTCGCGCCCCGAGGCCACACAATGCACGATCGAAGCGCGGATATTCTCAATATTCTCGTCCAGTCCGATCCCGAGCGCAGTCTTGACATGAAAATCATGCGTCTTTCCCACCAGACAGACAGCGCGGGTGCCTGCATTCAGAACGGCTGCCAGAACATCATCATTTTCCGCCGATCGGCCTGCGCGCTTGGTCATGCCAAAAGCTGTAAATGTGGCCTTTGTCTGTGGTTTGGTGGCGAAGAACTCGGAATCCGTGGGGTTCGCCCCGGGCCAGCCCCCCTCAATGTAATCGATCCCAAGGCTGTCAAGCATCGCGGCAATCTGGTGCTTCTCGGCGGTCGAGAACTGC
>SKWJ01000269.1 GCA_007128995.1 Paracoccaceae bacterium | reverse complement strand
GTCGGAACTTGCCAATATCTGCCGTGGCTGGCTGGAATATCTGGTCAGTTATGAGCGCGACGGCACCGTGCAGCCTGTCTTGCTTGAGAGTTGGGAGGCCAATGACGACGCCACGATCTACACATTGAATGTCCGTCCGGGTGTGACGTGGAACAATGGCGATGATTTCACTGCAGCAGATGTTGCCCATAATATCGAGCGCTGGTGCGATGCGTCGGTAGAGGGCAATTCGATGGCGTCGCGCATGTCTGCACTGTCTGAAGATGGCGCGCTGCGCGAAGGCGCAGTCGAGATTGTTGATGATCTTACCGTAAGGTTGCACCTGTCCAGTCCCGATATCGCGATTATTGTCAGCATGGCCGATTATCCTGCGGCCATTGTTCACCCGTCTTATGGGGGGGGCGATCCGACTGACAACCCGATTGGCACGGGCCCCTACATGCCTGTCAGCCATGACACAGGTATTGGTGCGGTGATAGAACGCAACTCGGATCATACTTGGTGGAACGAAGGGAATGGGGCCTATCTCGACCGTATTGAATTCGTTGATCTGGGCACAGACCCGGCGGCCTGGCTGGCGGCTGCGGAAGGTGGCGAAATAGATTTGACCTATGAAACCACGGGCGACTTTGTCACTCTGTTCGAAACCATCGGGATGCCCTCCTCAGAAGCGATCACCGCATCGACAATCGCGGTCAGGTTCAACCAGAGCCAGGAACCCTATGACAATGTGAATGTGCGCCGCGCGCTGCAAATGGCTGTGAATAACGAGATCGTTCTTGAGTTGGGTTATAACGATCTTGGAACCGTCGCAGATAATCATCATGTCTGTCCGATCCATCCGGAATATGCGGAAACAGGCGGAACTCCGTTCGACCCTGCCGAAGCGCGCGCGATGATCGAGGCCGAGGGACTGGGTGATCACGAGTTCGAATTGATCTCGATCGATGATGACTGGCAGGCTGCAACCTGTGACAGTGTGGCCGCGCAGATCAGGGCTGCGGGGATCAACATCCGGCGCACGATCCTTCCGGGCGCAACATTCTGGAATGACTGGCTGAACTACCCGTTTTCGGCCACGAACTGGGCCATGCGTCCGTTGGGCGTACAGGTGCTGAACCTTGCCTATCGCGGCGGCGTCGCCTGGAACGAGTCTGGCTTCGCCAATGCGGAATTCGACGCGCTTCTGGATGAAGCCAACGGTATCGCTGATGCCGATGCGCGTCGTGAGGTGATGGCCCAGATCCAGCAGATCATGCTGGATGAAGGTGTGCTGATCCAGCCCTACTGGCGCTCGCTCTATCGCAATGCGCGCCCAAATGTCCTGAACGCGGAAATGCACCCGACATTCGAGGTGCGTTACCAGTACTACGCCTTTTCCTGATGGGGTCAGTGCGGGGCCTTCGGGTGCCGCACTGCACTTTCCTTTCCCGCTGAGCTACTCAGGGGCCCAGGTCGGCCCAGCAGACAGGAGGCAGGATGCTACTGTTTCTCGCCCGCCGAATTGGTGTGATGCTTGTCACGGCCCTATGCCTGACTTTTGTCGTCTTTTACCTGACCAATCTACCGGCGAAGCTGGAAACCCTGGCCAAGACGCAGGCAGGGTCCCGGATTTCCGATGCCGAAGTCGCAACCTGGCTGGCGCGCAATGGTTATAATCAGCCGATGCTGATGCGCTATGGCGAGTGGCTGGGCGTGGTTCCGGGATGGACTGCAGAGACCGCAGATGGGGGCATTACAGGTCGGTGCTATCAGATGGCAGGCCATGCCGACCCCCAGACTGTCGCTGTCCGGTGCGGCCTGTTGCAGGGCTATTGGGGCAATTCCACGCGGTTCCGCGCGCCCGTCTCTGATGTGATTGCAGCGCGACTGGGGGCGACAGGTTGGCTCATGCTGTGGGTTCTGATCGTCATGGTCCCGATGGCACTTGCCGTCGGGGTGCTTGCTGGCATGCGCGAGGGGTCGCGGATGGATCGATCATTGTCGACCTTTGCAATCGCTTCGACCGCGACGCCCGAATATGTGTCTGGGGTCGTGTTCATCGCGCTGCTTGCCTCTTCGGCAGTCGGGCTGTCGCCGCTGTTGGTGAGTTGGGGCGTGATCGATGGTCCGGTGCTGTTTCAGGGCAACGCCCGATCTGCGATAGAGAAGATCACATTCTGGAATTTCGCCCTGCCCGTGATGACGATCGCCCTTTATGGGATGGGCTATATCGCAAGGATCACCCGTGCATCGATGACCGAAGTGATGACCCAGCAATACATCCGGACCGCACGCCTGAAAGGGGTAAGTTTCGGGACGATTGTTCTGCGTCACGCCCTGCGAAATGCATTGATTGCCCCCTTCACGGTGATCATGCTGCAAATTCCCTGGTTGTTGAATGGTGTCGTGATCGTCGAGGTGCTTTTCAGCTATCCCGGTTTTGGATGGACGCTGTTCGAAGCGGCCGCGAATAATGACATAGAATTGCTGCTGGCGGCTTCGGTGGTTGCCGTGCTTGTTGTTCTCATCACCCAGCTCATCTCGGATATCGGGTATGTCTGGCTCAACCCACGCATCCGCGTTGCATAAAGGAGGCGCGGGATCATGGAACCGTTAAGCTGGGCTGGCATTTTCACGCGGCTGTTTGTGCAGCTCTGGCCGATTTGGGCAGCCCTTATCGTGTTGTTTGCTGTGTCGATCCTCTACCGGCGTCGCCTTGGTCTGTATGGCAAGCTGTTTGACAGTGTTGTCGGTATGATCGGCTTTGCGATCGTGATGTTCTGGGTTTTCGTTGCATTGTTCGCCGATATGGTCATCACGCATGACCCTCTGGCCCAGTTCAGTGGCATGCGGAATGCGGCGCCCGGCAGCCCCTTGCGCAATGCCGAAGACCACTACGCCTATTTTCTTCTGGGCGGGGATGCTCTGGCGCGGGATGTGTTTTCACGAATGGTGATGGGCGCGCGCGAAGTCTTGCGCATCGCACCCTTCGCCGCGATGATCTCATTCATGATCGGCATCTCTCTCGGGCTTCCTGCCGGTTATGTCGGGGGACGGCTTGATACAAGCCTGACATTCGTGGCCAATCTGGTGCTGGCGTTTCCGGTGATCCTGCTGTTTTTCCTGCTGGTCGCGCCCGAGATCCAGAACACCGCCATTCCGCGTGTCATGGCCGGGATATTGTTTCTCGTGCCGGTCCTTTTCTTCACGGTCCTGCTGAACGCCCGGTTTTTTACCCAGCCCATGAAGCGCAATCTTTACGTCGGTGCGGTGCTGGTGATCGGCCTGTGGGCCTATTCCGGCCTTGCCTTCAATCTGGACCCGCTGGGACTTTGGGGTATGTCGCCCAATTTGCTGAATGTGTTTGTCGCAGTGGTGTTTGTGAATGCGCCGACCGTATTCCGGATCGTTCGCGGCATCACCCTTGATATCAAGACGCGCGACTATGTCGCCGCTGCCCAGACGCGGGGCGAAGGACCTTGGTATATCATGCTTTGGGAGATTCTGCCCAATGCGCGGGGGCCGCTGATCGTCGATTTTTGTCTGCGGATCGGATATACAACGATCCTGCTGGGGACGCTCGGCTTTTTCGGCTTGGGTGTTGCGCCCGAAAGCCCTGACTGGGGCTCGACCATCAATCAGGGGCGGCGCCTGTTGACTGTCTATCCGCACGCAGCTCTGGCGCCCGCACTTGCGCTTATGTCGCTGGTGCTTGGGCTGAATCTGTTGGCGGATGGTCTGCGGGAAGAAAGTCTGAAAGATTAAGGAGGTTGGATGCGATGGAGATAGGTGAGGGCGGCTTGGTTGGACAAAGGGCAGCGCCGATGAGGCGCTGCCCATATGCATCAGTGTCACGCGCCTATTCAGAGCACCCCGAAAAGCAGAAGCAAAATGACGACTGAAAGCGGTACGCCCAACAACCAAAGCAGAAGTGGCATTTTCATATCTCCTTGTTACATGGTCAGAGAACTCTTGCGACGGCAGGCAGTTCCGAAAAAGCAGGCACTTTGTCGGCTGTATTTCTGGTTAGGGAAGAATTCCGATGTCTGATACACGCCGTGACGATCCCATTCTCGAGATTGAAAACCTCTCGATTTCTTTCTTTACGCGCGGCGGCGAAATACCGGCGGTGATGGATTTTTCCTGCACTGTGATGCCGGGCGAAGCGATGGGGCTGGTGGGCGAGTCAGGGTGCGGGAAATCCACAGTGGCGCTTGGGGTGATGCAGGATCTTGGCGTGAATGGCCGGATTGTTGGTGGCACGATCAAGTTCAAGGGGCGTGATCTGGGCTCCATGAGTCCGCGTGAGCTGGGTAAATTGCGTGGGGCCGAGATCGCCATGATCTATCAGGAACCGATGGCGTCGTTGAACCCTGCCATGAAAATCGGCCGACAGCTCATGGAAGTCCCGATGACCCATCAGGGGATGTCCGAAAGTGCGGCGCGCGCACGTGCACGCCAACTGGTTGCAGATGTACGGCTTCCTGATCCTGACCGCATTCTTGGTGCCTACCCGCACCAGCTTTCGGGTGGGCAGCAGCAACGTATCGTCATTGCGATGGCGCTTATGGCCAATCCGGAATTGCTGATCCTCGATGAGCCGACAACCGCCCTCGATGTGACAGTCGAAGCAGGTATTGTTGATCTGGTGAAAGAGCTTGGGCGCAAATATGGCACGTCAATGCTGTTCATTTCCCACAATCTTGGCTTGGTCATGGAGGTCTGCAACCGACTTTGCGTGATGTATTCGGGCGAAGCTGTTGAAACCGGAAATATCCGCGATGTGTTCAACAAGATGCGTCATCCCTATACGCAGGCATTGTTCCGGGCAATTCCGCTGCCCTCGGCCAGCAAGAACGCACGCCCTTTGCGCGCGATCCCGGGGAATTTTCCACTTCCGAATGAACGGCCAAACGGGTGCAATTTCGGCCCGCGCTGCGACTATTTCAAGTCAGGCCTCTGCGACAGGCACGATATCCCCATGGCTGGGATCGCAGGGCATGATCGCCACGAAAGCCGATGCCTGCGCATCGAAAAAATTGACTGGGACGCGGCATTCATTGCCAGCAAGGAGGTGTCAGAAACCAGAATTGGCGATGTCATTCTGAGGATGGATGACGTTCGCAAATATTACGAAGTCGCGGCTTCCAGTCTTTTTTCCGGCGGAGACCCGAAGGTCGTCAAGGCGAATGAAACATTGAGTTTCGATGCCTATGAAGGAGAGACCCTTGCAATTGTGGGTGAATCCGGTTGCGGAAAATCCACATTCGCAAAAGTGCTGATGGGGCTCGAGACGGCGACCTCTGGCAAGATCATGCTATTTGATGAGAATGTGCAATCGACACCGATCCAGCATCGCAACACTGATACGGTGTCGCATTTGCAGATGGTCTTCCAAAACCCGTTTGACACGCTCAATCCATCCATGACGGTTGGTGCACAGATCGTTCGAGCCTTGGAGATATTCAAGATCGGCAAGACATCGGCCGAGCGCACCAGTCGCATGCTGGAGTTGCTGGATCTGGTGAAGCTGCCCCGCGCCTTTGCCACACGCATGCCGCGCCAGCTTTCGGGTGGCCAGAAGCAACGTGTCGGGATCGCGCGCGCCTTTGCTGGCGACGCAAAGATCGTTGTCGCCGATGAGCCTGTTTCCGCCCTTGACGTGTCGGTCCAGGCGGCAGTGACCGAATTGCTTATGGATATTCAACGCAAGAACGGAACAACACTCCTTTTCATCAGTCATGATCTTTCGATTGTCCGCTATCTGTCTGATCGTGTGATGGTCATGTATCTTGGACATGTGGTGGAACTGGGGCGGACGGATCAGGTTTTTGCGCCGCCCTATCACCCCTACACGGAAGCGCTTTTATCAGCGGTTCCGGTTGCAGATACCCGGGTTCAGAAAAAACGTATCGTGCTGGAGGGCGACATTCCTTCGGCGATGAACCCACCGCCCGGATGCCCCTTCCAGACGCGCTGTCACTGGAAGAAAGATGTCCCCGGCAACCTGTGCGAAACCGAAGTTCCGCCGATGCGCACCCTGGGTGAGGGGCACCAGATCAAGTGTCACCTCGCGCAAGATATTCTTGCACGCATGGACCCGGTTTTTACAGTTTCCGCAGAGGCTGCGGAATAAGCCTCGGCCTGTTGCCGTGGCTGGGCCGCCGCCCGGATCGCGTTGGTCGCCGGGTTATGTGCGGGGCGCTGGTGTGGCACCCTTCAAAGCGGCAGGCGGGCAGCAGGCATGATCACTCGACCGGGCTGCCACGATAGTATCGGCGCGGTCTGTTTACAGGCTGGGCTGTGCGCTCGAATTCCAGCAGTGCGCCAGAAATATCATCGTCAAACTCTTCTTTGCCCGCCCAGCGCGTCAATTCCCATTTGAGCGCGTCGAGGCATGCGACACCGCGTGCACCCGACAAACCAACAAGCGCGGCGGTCAAGCCTTCTTCACCAAACTCCACGCCCGTCTCATTCGCGCATTCGGTTATTCCGTCGCTATACAGGAACAAACGATCCCCGGGCATCAGGCGATTGATTGTTGTCGCGAAGCTGGCGTTGGGGATCAACCCAACTGGCAGGCCCCCCTCACCGATATACTCGACCCTGCCGTCCACACGCTGAATCGCCGGATGCGGATGCCCCGCCTGAACAAGGCGCAGATTGCCATTTCTGAGGTCAAATTCGGCATAGACGATCGTGACATAGGTTTCAGTATCGAATTCATCCAACATCAGATCATTGATGCGACTGGCCACTTCATGGGGTTCAAAGGCCGTGACCCGTCCAGTGACCGGATCGGGCCTGAGCACGATGTTCTGGCTGTGCTCGCCCCCTGAAAACAGACCGGCAATCCGCGCGCCCAGCATCGCGGCTGCGACGCCGTGACCAGAGACGTCAATCGCATAGATCCCGATCAGACCATCGTTAATCTGAAAGGCCCCGACCATGTCTCCGCCCACATGCCCTGAAGATTGCAGCAGCAAGGAGAGGCTGGTTCCGTCAAAGACATGATTGCGCTTTCGGATCAGGGATTGCTGCAATCGCCGCGCTTCCATGAGATCGCGGTCAACTGCATCGTAGAGTGTCTGCAACTCGTTCAGCGCGGCGCGCAAATCCTTGTTCTGACGCAGCGCCATTGCTTCGGCCTTGCGGGCATTCTCGCGCGCCTCGCTCAGTTCTGTAACGTCCACCCGCAGCCCGACGCGCCCCCCATCGGTGGTTGTGCGTTCCACGATCTGAAGAACGCGTCCATCGGAAAGCCGCTGCCGGATCCGCGAGGAGCGGCCATGCGCTTCGAGCCGCTTGAGCAACCAGGCGTCTTCCTGTCCGATGGCTTCGGGGTATTGTCCACGCTCAAGCCCGTAGCGCAAGATATCCTCAAATCGTGCACCCTCTATCATGGCAGGCGCGCTTTGCGCATACATTTCGCGATATCTGCTGTTGGCAAGGACAAGGCGGTCATCCGCATCATAGTAGACAAACCCGTCATCGAGCGCTTCGACTGCCGCTACAAGCTGCCCGCGCGCCTGCCGCAGGTCGCGTTCCATGCTCAGCAATCGTTCCCCGGCATTGATTCGGGCGCGCAATTCCGGGGGCGAGACAGGTTTGACCAGGAAATCGTCTGCGCCGACATCCAGCCCTTCCGTCACGGCGTCCTTGTCATTCTTCGAGGTCAGCAGAATGAAATAGCTGTAGCGTTCCTGTTGAATTGCGCGGAACGCGCGGCAAAATTCCAGACCGTCCATTTCAGGCATCATCCAGTCTGACAGGATAAGGTCGAAATGGTGTTTCTGGCACAGATCTAGCGCGTCAACCCCTGAAGCGGCTTCGCTTGTGCGATACCCCCATAGCTGCAGGTGCTTCTTGAAGATCAGCCTTTGTGCACGACTGTCGTCAACAATCAGCGCGGATTTCCCATCATCCCGGAGCGGTGTGACTTCCACTGTTCTGTTCAGCACGCGCATTCCCTGCAGATTACATCATCAGCCCACGTTCCATGCACTTGGGTATTGCAGAGCATTCCTAAGAAGTCGTAAATGGGGGGGGCTGTTTGTCGCAGGCGGGCATTGCATCGCCTGAGTTCTTGTCAGTAACGTGTAGCACAAAAATCCTTGAAGATAGCGAAGGAGAATGAGCGTGATTGACTGGAGCCGGGTGTCTGAATTGCTTGAGGATTTTGGCGAAGAGGAATTTGGAGAACTCGTTGTGGTCTTCGTCGAGGAATGCCGTGAAGGGCTTGAACAACTCAAACAGTCCACATCAGATGATGGGGATCGTGCAGCATTCCACTTTCTGAAAGGTGCCGCGCTCAATGTAGGCTTTGTCGAGATTGCTGAACTCTGCGCACAGGGGGAAACCGCTGCCGCAAATGGCGAGGACAGGGGTGCGGTCAAGTCTCGGGTTGTGGCCCAGTTACCACCGACTTGCGATCAGTTCGAAGCAGAATGGCGCCAGCGGTTGTCTGTCGGATAGTAAGTTTCCGGTCCTGCGCAGCGCGAATGGCTGTCAGATGACCAGGTCCGCGATCACGTCATCTTCGGTTATGTCGGTGAATCTGAAGCCAGCACTGAGCATGCGCGCATAGAGTGTTTCGAAATTCTCTGGCCGCGCTGTTTCGATCCCGATCAGGACTGTTCCGAAATTGCGCGCCGTCTTCTTCAGATATTCGAACCGCGCGATATCGTCTTCGGGGCCGAGAATCTCAAGAAAATCACGCAAGGCCCCAGGCCGCTGCGGGAGCCGCAGGATCATGTATTTCTTGGTGCCTGCATGTCGCATTGCGCGCTCTTTGACTTCGGGCAGGCGTTCGAAATCAAAATTGCCCCCGGATGTCAGGCAGACGACTGACTTTCCGGCAATCATGTCTGCAATCTCAGGCAAGACATCAATCGAGAGCGCACCTGCGGGTTCCAGAACGATCCCTTCCACATTCAGCATTTCAAGCATGGTAATGCAGATGCGGTTTTCAGGTGCCGTCAGCACATGCGCTTTGTCGACGCTGCGCAGATTCCGGAAGGTCCGATCGCCGATGCGTGCAACTGAGGCCCCGTCTACAAAACTGTCGATCTTGTCGAGTGTTACAGGCGCACCTTGCGCGAGGGCCGCCTTCAAACTTGCCCCGCCTTGGGGTTCTACATAGCGCAGGGCGCTATGCGCACCGTATTCTTGCAGATAGCGTGTCACACCAGCGCTGAGCCCGCCACCACCAACCGGCAAGATCACCAGATCCGGGGCGCGGTCAAGTTGTTCAAGCATCTCGACTGCGACGCTTGCCTGGCCTTCGATCACATCGCCATCGTCAAACGGTGACAGGAAATGTGCTTGTTGCTGTGCGCAATGTGCCTGTGCCGCTGCAAGGGACTGGTCAAAAATATCGCCGATCAACTGTATTGTTATTTGATCGCCCCCAAAGCTGCGCGTTTTCATGATCTTCTGCTGGGGTGTCGTGACAGGCATGAAAACCGTCCCATGCACACCAAAATGCCGGCAGGCAAACGCGACACCCTGGGCGTGGTTGCCGGCGCTTGCGCAAACGAAATGGCGTTGTTCCGGATTGGCCTGAAGGGACTTGCGCATCGCGTTGAAGGCCCCTCGGATCTTGTAGCTTCTGACAGGGCTCAAATCTTCACGCTTGAGGAAGATATCAGCGCCGAACCGCTCGGACAGATGGTCGTTGCGCAGGAGGGGGGTTGGCGGGAACACAGTCCGCATGCACTCGGTCGCGCGCTGTGCTGCCTCTACAAACGCCGTCATTGAACCACCAGCCATTCATTCAGGCGTGCTCTGATTGCGTCGGGCATGGGGGTAGAGCGCCGCGTCGCTGGATCGAAAAACACTTCAACAACCTCATAGCTTGCGTGCTCGGCGCCTGTATCAGCATTATTCATGCGCAGGTGAAACGCACAGCTGCGCGTCCCGATCTTGCTGACCCCTCCGTCAATCACGATCAGATCACCGGCCTGCAGTTCCTGTATAAATCGTGTCGTGGCCTGTGCAGACACTGTATGCACACCATATTCTTCCTGCATGTCGCGATAGGGCAGACCCAGCCGGGTCCACATGTGATAGCAGGCATCATCAAAAAACGGGGCGTAATGGCGGACATTCATATGCCCGAAGTGGTCGTGATGCCACGGATGGATCACACCGCGCAATAACTCTAACCTGTGCTGCATAAGTCGCTTCCTGCATCGCCTGTGTCAGCCTTAACACATATGTGGCGCATGCAAAGCCCCGCGGCTCTTGCAGCGGGGGCATGAAGACAATAGACGACAATGAACCCGGCACAGATAACACAACGGAGTGATCATGTCCGCCACGAAACCTGCCCCCAAGAAAGTTGTGCTTGCCTATTCAGGTGGGCTGGATACCTCGATCATCCTGAAATGGCTGAAAACCGAGTATGATTGTGAGGTGGTGACCTTCACAGCAGATCTGGGACAGGGCGAGGAGCTGGAGCCCGCGCGCCAGAAGGCGGAAATGCTGGGGATCGCGCCCGAGAATATTTACATCGAGGATGTCCGCGAGGAGTTCGTCAGCGATTTCGTTTTCCCGATGTTCCGCGCCAATGCGCTTTATGAGGGGTTGTACCTGCTTGGGACATCGATCGCGCGGCCCCTGATTTCAAAGCGCCTTGTCGAGATCGCGGCCGAGACCGGCGCAGATGCCGTTGCGCACGGGGCGACGGGAAAGGGCAATGATCAGGTCCGCTTCGAGCTGTCAGCCTATGCGCTCAACCCCGATATTCGGGTCATTGCACCTTGGCGCGAGTGGGATCTGACATCGCGCACCAAGCTTCTGGAATTTGCCGAAGCCAATCAGATTCCGATTGCGAAGGACAAGCGGGGCGAGGCTCCGTTCTCCGTGGACGCGAACCTTCTGCACACCTCGTCCGAGGGCAAGGTTCTGGAAGACCCGGCAGAAGAGGCGCCCGAGTATGTCTATCAGCGCACCGTGCATCCTGAGGACGCGCCAGATACGCCTGAGGTGATCGAGATTACATTCGACACTGGCGATGCCATTGCCATCAACGGTGTCGTGATGACGCCTGCGACCATACTGACCACATTGAATGACTACGGTCGCAAACATGGGATCGGGCGCCTCGATTTCGTGGAGAACCGCTTCGTCGGCATGAAGTCGCGCGGAATCTATGAAACGCCGGGAGGGACCATCCTTCTGGAGGCGCACCGTGGTATCGAGCAGATCACGCTGGATTCCGGTGCTGGCCATCTGAAAGATTCGATCATGCCGCGCTATGCAGAACTGATCTATAACGGTTTCTGGTTCTCGCCCGAGCGCGAAATGCTGCAGGCACTGATCGACAAGAGCCAGGAACATGTTTCAGGCACTGTCCGGCTGAAGCTGTACAAGGGGCATGTCAGGACCATCGGGCGCTGGTCAGATCACAGCCTCTATTCCGAAGCCCATGTGACCTTCGAGGAAGATGCAGGCGCATATGACCAGAAAGATGCCGCGGGTTTCATCCAGTTAAATGCGTTGCGCCTGAAACTGCTGGCTGCGCGGAACCGACGTTTGCGGGGCTGATGCCAACGCAGCACGATGCTCCCTCAAGCTGGGGGGACGGACACGCGAAAGTGCCAACCCGCCAAAATGAAAAGGGACCATGATGAGCAAACCTGTCGTTCTGTGCATCCTGGATGGCTGGGGGCTGTCTGATCGGGAAGAGGGCAATGCTGTCGCGCAGGCCAATACACCGCATTTCGACCGTGTCATGCGCACATGCCCGCATGCCACGCTGATAACCCATGGCCCGGATGTGGGCCTGCCAACCGGGCAGATGGGCAATTCGGAAGTGGGCCATACCAATATCGGTGCAGGTCGCGTTGTGGCGATGGATCTGGGACAGATTGATCTTGCGATCGAAAGCGGGGCCTATGCCAAGGATCCTGCACTTCAGGATTTCTGCAAGACCTTGACGGAAACCGAAGGAACTGCCCATCTGCTTGCGCTTCTCTCGGATGGGGGGGTGCATGGACATGTGTCGCATCTCAGGGCAACACTCGACGTGCTGTGCAAAGCAAAGCTTCCTGTTGTTGTCCATGCGATAACCGATGGCCGGGATGTCGCGCCACGATCCGCTGAAATGTTTATGCGATCCCTGATCGCAGATCTGCCACCATCGGTTCGGATTGGCACGGTGATCGGGCGATATTTCGCAATGGATCGTGACAACCGCTGGGACCGGGTCGAGCGTGCGTGGCGTGCAATCGCGCGCGCAGAGGGGGAAACCGCCATGGATGCTGCCGGGGCTGTGGCAAGCGCCTATGCCCGCGGCGAAAGCGATGAGTTCATAGTGCCGACCGTCGTTGACGGTTATAGCGGTGTGAAATCGGGAGATGGGGTCTTTTGTCTGAACTTTCGGGCGGATCGTGCGCGCGAAATCATGGCCGCGCTTTGCGCCCCAGTGTTCAGCGGTTTCGAGCGTAGCCAGCTTCCCGGCTGGGCCGCATGTCTGGGCATGGTCGAATATTCGGATGCGCATAACGCCTTTCTGAAGACCGTCTTTCCCAAGCGCGATATCCGCAATACGCTCGGCGCTTGGGTTGCCAAGCACGGTCTGCGTCAGTTTCGTCTTGCCGAGACCGAGAAGTATCCGCATGTGACCTTCTTTCTGAACGGGGGACAGGAAACGCCGGAAGATCTTGAAGACCGCGAGATGCCCGACAGCCCCAAGGTTGCCACCTATGATCTGCAGCCTGAAATGTCCGCGCCACAGGTCAGCGCGCGGCTGGATGCAGCCATAGCCGAGGGTTATGATCTGATTGTGGTGAATTTTGCCAATCCTGACATGGTCGGACATACCGGCGATCTTGCCGCGGCATGTCGGGCTTGCGAGGCAGTCGATAAGGCCTTGGGTTCTGCACTTGCAGTGTTGTCAGAAGTTGGTGGCACAATGATCCTGACTGCCGATCATGGGAATTGCGAAACCATGCAGGATCCCGAAACCGGAGGGCCGCATACGGCGCATACGCTGAACCCCGTGCCCATTGCCCTGATCGGCGGGGCAGATGGGGTCGGGCTGCGGGACGGTCGCCTGGCAGATGTAGCCCCGACGGTTCTGGCCTTGATGGGGCTTGCGCAGCCATCGGAAATGACAGGTGAGAGTTTGCTGGTCGCGTGATTGTGCGGACTTTTTCCGTCGTAGATCGTCAGTGCGGAGGCGTCGACACTGGCACTTGCCAGCGAACACTCTAATTTGACACGCGGACAAAGGGAAAGCATTGACCTGTAGTGCTGTGTTCGCTTTCAGTAGGACAAGGCCAAAGGTCTTCGTGTCAGATGCAGTGTGCGCGCAATGCGCAGAATAGGAAAGCAGTATGAACAGATTCGTTATGGCAGGGCTGGGTGGCATTTTGGGGGGCGCGTTGCTTGCCACGCAGGTCGCCGGACCCTTGCTTGCTCAAGAAAGGATGCGCTCGTCATCAGTTTATGAGCAGTTGGACCTGTTCGGAGATGTGTTCGAGCGTATCCGCAATCAGTATGTGGAAGAACCTGACACGGCAAAGCTGATCGAAGCTGCAATCAATGGGATGCTGATGTCGCT
>SKWJ01000153.1 GCA_007128995.1 Paracoccaceae bacterium | reverse complement strand
TCATGCTTATCCACAGCCAACCCACAGGCTTATACAGTTTGCCACTGCCCCCCGAATCCTGCTATCCGTGTGGGCTAACAAACAGAGCAGCCAGGTGAGGGAATGAACGAGATCTCGTCGATCCGATCGCAGGAGACAGGCACGATTGACAGTCTGCCTCACAATATCGAGGCCGAGCAACAATTGCTGGGGGCGATCCTTGTCAACAATGATGTTTATGACCGTATCTCGTCGCTTGTGAAGCCAGATCACTTCTTCGATCCTGTCCATCAGCGCATTTTCGAGACAGCAAGCGCGCGGATCCGCAAGAACGCGCTGGCCTCGCCGGTGACGCTGAAGGCCTTCATGGAAGCGGATGAAGGGCTTCAGGAATTGGGTGGGCCGGCCTATCTGGTGCGGATCGCGGCAGCCGCGATTTCGGCCTATGCCGCCCGCGACTATGCACAGATGATCTATGAGCTGGCTGTGCGTCGTGACCTGATCCGCCTTGGACAGGATATTTCGGCCCGTGCCGCCCAGATGGATGTCACCTCCGAACCCAAGGAACAGATCGTCGAAGCGGAACAGCGCCTGTACAAGCTTGCCGAGCAAGGCGTCGCCGAACGCGGCTTCCAGAGCTTTCTGAAGGCCGTGACAGATGCCGTGAATATGGCCAACGCCGCCTATCAGCGTGACGGCGGACTTGCGGGTATTTCCTCTGGTCTGATCGACCTCGACAAGAAGCTCGGTGGTCTGCATCCATCGGACCTGATCATCCTTGCAGGGCGGCCGTCGATGGGGAAGACATCGCTGGCAACCAATATCGCCTTCAATATCGCCAAGACATACAAGCACGGGCTAAAGCATGATGGCAGCGAAGGAGCTGTCGATGGCGGGGTCGTGGGCTTTTTCAGTCTGGAGATGAGCGCCGAGCAATTGGCCGCGCGCATCCTGTCGGAAGCCGCCGAGGTACCCTCCGAGCAGATCCGGCGTGGCGATATGACTGAGGCAGAGTTCCGCCGTTTCGTCGAAGCGGCCAAGGCGCTGGAAGCCTGTCCCCTTTACATTGACGACACGCCTGCCCTGCCCATCAGCCAGGTCGCAGCCCGCGCGCGCCGCTTGAAGCGGACGCATGGGCTGGATGTGCTGATGGTGGATTACCTGCAGCTTCTGCGTGGATCGACCAAGGAAAGCCGGGTGCAGGAGGTGTCTGAGATCACGCAAGGGCTGAAGGCCATTGCAAAGGAACTGAACATCCCTGTGATAGCCCTCTCGCAGCTGTCGCGTCAGGTGGAAAGCCGAGAGGACAAGCGCCCTCAGTTATCCGACCTGCGCGAATCCGGTTCGATCGAGCAGGATGCCGATGTGGTGATGTTTGTCTATCGTGACGAATATTACCGCGAGCGCGAGAAGCCCTCGGATCACGATCTCGATGCGATGGCGAAATGGCAGGAAGTCATGGAAAGCGTGCATGGCAAGGCAGAGGTGATCATCGGCAAGCAGCGTCATGGCCCGATTGGCACGGTTGAGCTCAGCTTCGAAGGCCGTTTCACCCGCTTTGGCAATCTGGTCAAACCATGGCAGCAAGGCGAGCCCGGTTTCTGAGTGGCCGATCATGATCAGCGGCGTCAACCTTGTCACACTTGTTGTCCGTGATCTGTCGCGCGCCCTTGCCTTCTAGCAGGGATCTGGATTTCAGCCTTCGGGCGCAAGGCCCTGACAGCGCCTATCTGTAAGCGGGCAGCCTGTGGAACCTGGCGCCCCCAGCCCGCGCGCGGATGACAGTCATATCGCGCTTTCCTGCCACCCCGAAAATTTCGAACTGCTCTGCGCCCGTCTGAAAGACGTCCCACAATGAAAAACCAACCGCTCTGAAGGCGCGTCAGTTTATATCCTCGCCCCAGATGTGCACAAACTGGAACTTCATCTGGGCAAATTGGAAACGCGTCGGGGGCTTGCCGTGCCAACCCGCGGACAGGCATCACGCCGCTCTGACCGGCTCGGCCGCGGCGCCCGGAACAGGCCGCTGCAACCGCAGGCCAGACAAAACCGTCTGCAGGCCTGTTCAAAATGCCTTTCGCGCGCGCAGAGCAGCCCCGATCGTGCCATCGTCCAGATAATCCAATTCGCCCCCCATCGGGACACCTTGGGCAAGGGCGGTCACTTTTACATCCATCCCACTCAGAGCATCGGCGATATAATGCGCGGTTGTCTGGCCATCTACGGTTGCTGCCAGCGCCAGAATGACTTCGCTGGCGGGGTCACTGCGGACACGCTCGACCAGATCGGGTATTCGCAATTCATCCGGTCCCATAGCATCCAGCGCCGAAAGCGTGCCGCCCAGCACATGATAGCGCCCCTTGAACATCGCCCCCCGCTCCATCGCCCAAAGATCGGCGACATCCTCGACAACACAAATCTCACCTGTGGCGCGTCTGGGGTCCTGACAGATCTCGCATATCGGCAGGGTGGAAATATTTCCGCACTGCGCGCAGGTCTGTGCCGAGCTTGCGACACGTTCGAGCGTGGCAAGAAGTGGCAGCAAACTCTGGTCGCGGCGCTGTATCAGGTGCAGAACGGCCCGCCGGGCAGAACGCGGGCCGAGCCCCGGCAATCGCGCGAGTTGCGCGATCAGCGCCTCGATCTCATTGGGCGCGCGGTCCATGCGCTTGCCAGCGTATCAGAACGGCATGGGCATGTCGCGCGGCAGGCCCATAGCTTCGGCCATTTTGCCCATTTCCTCGCGCGATCTGTCTTCCGCCTTGCCCTGAGCGTCCTTGATCGCCGCAAGAATCAGATCTTCGACCACTTCCTTGTCGTCAGCGTTGAAGATCGAGGGGTCGATATCGAGCGCGGTCAATTCCCCTTTTGCAGTCGCTGTCGCCTTGACCAGCCCTGCACCGGACTCTCCGGTGACGAGGATCGACTTCAGGTCTTCCTGAAGCTGGGCCATCTTGCCCTGCATCTCCTGTGCGGCTTTCATCATCTTGGCCATATCGGCCATGCCACCCAATCCCTTCATCATAGTCACATTCCTTTTTATTGAAGGTCCTCAAACGGATCCCAGTCGGGACCCATCGTTTCTTCCACTTCGGGCAGTGCTTCGATCGCGGCAGCTTCCGCTGCATGGTGCAGATCACGGATCCCGGTGATCTTCGCGGTGGGGAAACTGGCAAATACTGCCGCCACCAGCGGGTTTTCCAGCGCGGCCTGTGCCTTTTCTTCCGTATCCCGCGCGCGTGTCTCGGCAAGGGTCGCACCGCCCCCTGTCGAAGTGACAGAGACCCCCCAACGGGTTCCCGTCCAACGCTGCAAACGACCAGCAAGACGCGCGGCAAGATCAGGCGCCGCTTGTGGCGTCGGCTCGAACTCGATACGGCCGGGACTGTACTTTACCAGGCGCAGATCAGTTTCCACTTCGACCAGCAGCGCCATGTCACGTCGCTCTCGGATCAGGTCGACCACTGTGTCGAAATCGGGGTATTCCGCCACCAAGGGCGCGCTTGCCGCGCGCGGGGCCTGAACTGCGGCGCCATCTCGCCGATATGCGCCGCCCGTCCCGCCTGTGCCGCCATGCGGCACAGTTGCATGACGCGGCGACGTTTCTGGGCGCGGCCGGCCCGGAGGCGGCGGCGGTGATCGCGATGCTGTTGGCGGACGCGGTGCAGGCGATGCGTTTGGGCGGGGCGGGGTGACGGAGGGTGAACGGGAGGCGGTGCGGCATCTCCAGTGGTTTCGCCGGCATCATGTCTCTTTGCACACGCTCCGGAGGACCAAGAAGGTTGCCACAAACAATAAAGAGGTTGCT
>SKWJ01000196.1 GCA_007128995.1 Paracoccaceae bacterium | reverse complement strand
GTCATCAGGATATCGGCCCAGAACAGGAAAATGGCGTTGAACACACCGATTGCGCCCAAGACCACGAAACGGCGCACAAACCGCGCTGAATATGTTTCCGCCCATGGACCCGCGCGCTGCAGGATGATGCTGAAACTGAAGCCGAACATGAATGAAAACGCCGCCAGCGCTTTGCCATCAAGGAAGATGGATAAAAAATTCCAAACCGCCAAGTCCGCGGGCCCGAGCATTTCTGCACGCGCCTCCGGGCTGAGAAACGCAAGCCCCGACAGCGTCATCATGTTCATGATCACGACCGCGCTCAGGACAACCGCCCGAATGGCGTCTATTCTGGTATCCCGATCCTTAATCGAAAGTGTCAACCGCCACCTCCCACCGCATACGCGCGCGGCTCTACCAGTTTGCACGCCCTGTGGACCTTCGCCCCGGGCTTTCATCACGGGAAGTCAAATTAGCCTCTCTGCGAAGGACAGCAAATTTAGGGATGGTTCGACGGTGAATTTGGGCTGATTCTTGCCGGATTCAGCGCAATGCGCCTGTCCTGAAACAATCTGGACGCAGGGGAATGTCCCCTCGCGCGCACGTGTTTTCCGCATCGCAGAGCCAACGTTGGGTGCAAGCTCCCATCAATTTCCAGATCGAGCGCGAGCCGCGTAAATCAGGCCGCGCGCGCCCGCGCCCGCAGGCCGTTGGGCGTGCGCCAATCTATGAAAGCAAACCCCGGGGGTCACTGTTGCGGGGGCGTGACATGGTCAATCAACGCATCAATTTCTGCTGGGGTCCATTCTGGCGCACCCAGCAGTGCCGCCCATGCTCTTGCATAGCTGTCAAAACTGTAGCGATGCCCATAGCCGCGCGGCGGTTTGATGGCCGTCATCATGTCCACCCCGAGTTGCAGAAAAGAAACCACAGGCAGCCATCGCAAGTCGGGCGAGATGTCCGGTGCACGCGGCCCACTCATCCAGAACGGGGGGCGCCAGACAGAACGCGGGTCAAAAAAGGTCACCGCGTCACTTGGATATTGCAGATACAGTATGCGAAAGCTGCCCCAGGGGGCATCAGTGCTCAGGCTGCGGCCTGACTGATTCATGAAGCGAACTGCGCGGCCATCGCGATAGACTGGCAACCAGGCAGGGGTGCCGGGATTGCGGTTCCGGGTCACTTCGGCCCAGGTCGGGCTGTTGAAAGGCGGTCCCACCCAGAGCGCGCCTTGATAGGGATCTTCGACAACCTGATGCAGATCATGGCTCAACTCGGAGTTCAGCGCGCCCAAACTCAACCCGTTGAGATACAGCGCCGGTCGGGCATCGCGGGGCAAGCTGCGCCAATGATCATAGATCTCGGCAAACACGGCGCGGGCTGTCTCGACCCCGTATTCGGGATCGGTCAGCAGCGACACCCAGCTTGCCACGTAGGAATACTGGACAGAGACAGTCGCGACATCGCCAAGCGAAATATATTCAAGGGCCTGCTGTCCGAAAAGGTTGACAGTCCCAGTGCCGGTCGGCGTTGCGATCACAAGGATGCTGCGCGAAAAGGCATCAATCCGCTTGAGTTCGGCCAGTGCAAGGGCAGCGCGCGCCTCTGGATTAGGGGCAGAGTTCAGGCCCACATAGACCCGCAACGGTTCCAGCGCAGCCTGTCCCGTCGCGGCTTCGATATCGGCCCGATCCGGGCTGGCGGCAATCATTGCCCGTCCGGTGCGGCCAAGTTCCTCCCAATCCAGCAAGGAACCGGGTGCGCCAGACTTCAGGGGGCTTTCAGGGCGGGGGCTTGTGTCTTCGAATACGCCATCAAGGCCCGCATAGACCCGATCCACTGCCGTAAATGCACCGCGGACCAGCACACCATTGCCAATGTTCCAGAACAACAGGGCCGTGACAATGATCGCGATCAGCAAGGCCTGCGGTCCCGGAAGGACACGTGCCAAGGCATCAGACAGCTTGCGGACCACAAGCCATGACAGGCGGGCGATCCAAACGATGATCAGAAAGATGGCGGCGGCCCCGGCTGCTATCGATAGCGGGCGCACTGTTTCGACTGGAGGCATCTCCATCACTGCGCGCACGCCATTCTGCCACTCTGACGCCTGCCACAGGGCAACCAGTGACACCAGAGCACACAGCACCGCCGTGCCCCTATTTGCATGCCGCCGCATGGCAGGTCGCAGCATCGGCACTTCGAGTCCGCGCCAGATCGCCGAATATATCAGGCCCAGCGCGTGACCGGCAGCAAGGCTGACACCGCTCAGCATCGCTTGGACAAGCGTGTCGCGTGGCACAAGGCTTGGCGTGAGTGACATCACGAAAAACAGGGTTGCCAGGGCAAGCGCAGGCAAACTGCAATGCGGAAACGCTGGACGAAGCTTCTGAAAAGCATTGTGCAAGTGCGTCATGCGAGACTTAACCTCATGCGCAGTTTTTGCCTGTTGGCGATCCAATCATCAACCCCACAAGACCTGAGTAACATCGTGCTCCGACTTCCCTTTACATATATTCAAAGCTCTTTCGACGGCAGGCAGGCCTGAACTTTTGCCAAAAGGGCTTGACGGCAGTACCGGTGTTTATTTGAAACTCTGGCATAGACCGGTTTCAGATGCGGTGCGTACCCATCGTGTCAACGCTGCGCCTGCATCGCCGCCGCAACCAGCTGCGAAGGCCGGGTGTCGCCCACCAGCCGGGTGCCCTCAACCTCGTGCAGGCTGGCGTCCAGAAAGATCATCGTTGGCGGCCCGGCTGCACCCAGGAGCGCCAGCAAAGCCTGTCCATCCAGATCAAAATCGCTCAGATCCAGCTTGATCCGGTTCATCGGGCCCAGGGCCGCGACAACATCGGCTTGCGGGAGAACGCGACGCTCGATCGAGCGGCAGATGATGCACCAATCCGCCGTGAGATAGATAATCGTGGGCCCTTGCGCAGAGGCCAGTGCGGCCGAAAACGCATCGCGCCCGGAGACACTCTGCCACGGCAAGGGATCCGTCACATTCGGGCCTATGAAATCAAACGGTCGAAGGGGATCATGCGCGCCGCGGCTGGCGGTCAGACCCAACACAACGGCCGGGATCAACACAAGTGTCGCCATCACGCGCACTGCGCTGCGCGCGCCCCGACCCGCCACCCCTGGCAGCACGATCTTGAGAAGGAAGTAACCCAAGGCGCCCAGCAACAGGCCCCAGCCGGCCACGATCCATGGACCCGGCCATAGCCGGGCTGCAAGCCACAAGGCAAGGGCCAGAAAGACAAACCCGAACCCCTGCTTGACCCGAACCATCCAGGGGCCTGAACGCGGCAAGTAGCGTCCGCCCAAGGTTCCGAACACGACAAGCGGCAATCCCTTCCCAAGGCCAAGCGCGAACAATGCAGCCGACCCCAGCATCATATCACCGGTCTGAGCAATGTAGAGAAGGGCCGCAGCCAGTGGTGCCGTGACACAAGGCCCCACGACCAGCGCAGACGAGAACCCCAGCCCCAGAGCACCGCCGAGAGTTCCGCGCTTCGCCTGTGGCGCGCCCGCGATCCGCGTCACCCACGCCTGCGGCAAACCAATCTCGAACGCACCGAACATGGACGCAGAGAACAGAATGAAAACGGCAATGAGTCCACCGAGAACGGCAGGAGATTGCAGCGCAATCTGCAGATTCTGCCCTGTCGCACCAGCCGCGAGACCCAGAATTCCGAAGGCTGTCGCCATCGCCACGACATAGGCCAGTGACAGAGTAAAGCCTCGAAGCCGCGTCAGCTCTGCCCCATCGCGGGCAAGAAGCCCTCCGAGTACCGCGTGCTCGTCGAGACG
>SKWJ01000525.1 GCA_007128995.1 Paracoccaceae bacterium | reverse complement strand
TGGGGGAGGCTGGTCTTCTGGGTGCGACCTTGCCCGAAAGCTATGGCGGGCTTGGCGCCTCTTATGTGACCTATGGGTTGATTGCGCGCGAGATCGAGCGTGTGGATTCCGGCTATCGGTCAATGATGTCGGTGCAATCGTCGTTGGTGATCTATCCGATCTATGCCTATGGATCAGAGCAGCAGCGCGAGAAATACCTTCCCGGCCTATGTTCCGGCGCCCTGATCGGGTGTTTCGGATTGACCGAACCTGATGCAGGCTCCGATCCGGCGGGTATGAAAACGCGCGCCGAGAAAACAGCGACAGGCTATCGTCTTACCGGGTCCAAGATGTGGATTTCGAACAGTCCCTTCGCCGATGTTTTCGTTGTCTGGGCAAAGTCCGAAGCGCATGGCGGCAGGATTCGTGGCTTCGTGCTGGAAAAGGGTATGTCCGGGCTGTCCGCGCCCAAAATAGATGGGAAACTGAGCCTGCGCGCCTCGACCACCGGAGAGATTGTGATGGATGGTGTCGAAGTCGGTGAAGACGCTTTGCTGCCCCATATCGAAGGCTTGAAAGGTCCGTTTGGCTGCTTGAACCGTGCGCGCTATGGGATCGCCTGGGGGGTCATGGGGGCGGCAGAGTTCTGCTGGCACGCTGCGCGTCAATACGGCCTTGACCGAAAGCAGTTCGACAAGCCGCTGGCGGGAACGCAGCTGTTCCAGAAGAAATTGGCCGATATGCAGACCGAGATTGCTTTGGGCCTTCAGGGGGCATTGCAGGTGGGCCGTCTGATGGATGAAGGCGCTGCGGCACCTGAAATGATCAGTCTGATCAAGCGCAACAATTGTGGCAAGGCGCTCGAGATCGCGCGAATGTCCCGCGACATGCATGGCGGCAACGGGATTTCGGAAGAATATCAGGTGATGCGCCACATGATGAATCTGGAAACCGTCAATACCTATGAGGGGACGCATGATGTGCATGCGCTGATACTGGGACGCGCGCAGACAGGGGTGCAGGCGTTTTTCTGACCCGCAGGCAAAATTGGGCAGAGTATGTATCGTCGGGCTGACGCCCGGCGTTTTTTTGAGTATGTCGTCGGACAAGGATCGTCGGTCGAAAGATAGTTCCATGCAAAGGCCGCCCATGACAGACCGAGTGCCCGCCCATCAGATCGCCTATGCACGCTTGCGGGACATGGTCCTGTTCGGTGACCTCGCTCCGGGTGCGGCTGTCACGATAGAAGGGCTTGTCGCGCATTTGGATCTGGGGATGACGCCCGTGCGCGAGGCGATCCGTCGTCTGCTTGCAGAAGGGGCACTGCAAATGCAGGGCAACCGGCGGGTCTGTGTGCCGCGACTGAATGAAGCTGCGCTGGAGGATCTCGGCTATGCGCGCGCTGCGATTGAGACGCGATTGGCATGCCAGGCATTGCAATACTGCGACCGCGGCGCGATAGCAGAGCTTGCCGGGATCGATAAGCGACTGGATGCAGCGATTGCCTGCGGTGACATCGCAACCTATCTGCGGGCCAATCATGCATTTCATTTCGCACTTTATGCGCGCGCGCAGTCCGAGGTTCTGGAATCGCTGGCTGCGTCGCTCTGGCTGCGTCTGGGCCCGTCCTTGCGCGTTGTCTGTCTGGGGCAGGGGCCCGCAATGGTGCAAGGCCAGCATCGGACAGGTCCAACCGTGCCGGACAATCACAAGCGCGCGCTTGCCGCGCTCGAGGGGCGGGATGCGGCTGCGTTATCCGATGCCATAACCGCAGATATTGCCCAGGGTGTCGAAAATATCCGTCTCGGGCTTTTCTCAGGGCTGTTCGATTAATTTGATCAAATTATCTTGACGACGTTTGTCTGGTTTGTATCCTAAGCCCGACTGTGCTGGAGATCATGAATGAGCTTGACCAATATCGCACCTACGGCAGACCTGCAGGCGCTGGATGCTGCCCATCACATGCACCCGTTCACGGCAAACGGTGCGCTGGGGGCGAAAGGGGCGCGCATCATCGTGCGCGCGGACGGGGTGCGCCTGACCGACAGCGATGGTACAGAACTGATCGACGGAATGTCGGGGCTGTGGTGTGTCAACATCGGCTATGGACGGCATGAACTGGCCGACGCGGCTGCCCGGCAGATGCGTGAACTGCCTTATTACAACACGTTTTTCCAGACCAGCCATGTGCCCGCTCTCAAGCTGGCGGCCAGACTGGCAGAGCTTGCACCCGGTGACCTGAACCATGTCTTTTTCGCCAGTTCCGGCTCAGAGGCCAATGACACGAATATAAGAATGGTCCGACAGTACTGGGCGCTGAAAGGCCAGCCACAGCGCAGGACGATCATTGCGCGCCGCAATGGATATCACGGCTCGACAATGGGGGGCGGCAGTCTTGGCGGTATGGCAGCAATGCATGCCCAGGGCGGCCTGCCTATCCCGGATATCGTGCATATCGACCAGCCTTATTGGTATGGCGAGGGCGGTGACATGACCCCTGAAGCCTTTGGTCTGGCACGCGCGCGCCAACTGGAAGAACAGATTTGCGCGCTGGGCCCGGAAACGGTGGCAGCCTTCATCGCCGAGCCGGTTCAGGGGGCAGGGGGTGTTATCATCCCACCTGAAAGTTACTGGCCCGAGATTCAGCGGATCGTTGACAAATATGGTGTCCTGCTGATCGCTGATGAAGTGATCACTGGTTTTGGGCGGACCGGGCATTGGTTCGGCTCTCAGAGCTATGACATCCGGCCTAATATTATGACCATCGCAAAAGGGCTAAGCTCTGGCTATCAGCCGATCGGCGGATCGATTGTCTGTGACGAAGTGGCATCTGTCATCGCACAAGATGAATTCAACCATGGCTATACCTATTCCGGGCATCCGGTGGCGGCTGCGGTTGCCCTCGAGAACCTGCGGATCCTCGAGGAGGAGAATATCATCGCGCATGTCCATCAGACTGCGGCCCCCTATCTGGCGACGGCGTGGGGCGCGCTTGCGGATCATCCGCTTGTCGGGGAAGCTGTGTCGCGCGGACTGATGGCCAGTCTGGCCCTCACTCCGGACAAGGAAACACGGGCGCGATTTGCCGGAGAGGTCGGCACTGTCGGATATATCTGCCGTGAATACTCCTTCGCGAACAATCTTGTCATGCGTCATGTCGGGGACAGGATGATTATCGCGCCGCCGCTGATCATTTCGACAGCGGATATCGATGAACTGGTGGCGCGCGCACGCAGAACATTGGATCAGACCCTCGCACATTTGCAGCGCGAGGGGCTTTTGAAAACCGCAGCCTAGCCTGCCTTGCGATACGGCTGCGGCAGCAAAACGCCATAGCGCGGGACCAAGGGCGCCAGCCAGCCGCGCATCGCCGGGCCGCCCCGCCACGGCGATCTGGTTGCCAGATATGCAGAGCTTAAACCATACGAGGGTTTGTCCAGCATAAAGTGACATAGCTTTCAGGTTTCATCGCCGCCCCGCGGCCCGTCGCTGCGCTCTCGCATTGCAGCAACCTGATCGGTGAGCAATCTTGTGCGCCCCACCTGACACGAAGCGTCCCGATCTAAGTGTGATATGAGATACACACGGCCTAAGACGCAACCATATCGGCCCTTATCCCGGCATCGCCGACTCCGCAGATCGACAAACCTCTGATACGCCTGTCAGAAGGTGCCGTGATCCGCGCGTGATCGGCAGCATCTTGGGGCAGCGTAGGGCGAAGGTGGCGAAAGCGCTTGCATCCCTGCCACGAGAGCGCTAAGGCAGCGCCACTTCACAGGCAGAGGCCGGGCCTGCGGGACAGACATCCCCAGCAAGTCCA
>SKWJ01000379.1 GCA_007128995.1 Paracoccaceae bacterium | reverse complement strand
TCGTTCCTTTGACCCGGTTCGCAGAGCCACGTCCTGGCAAAGGTGCCGGGAACGCCTGGTTTGAAATGGTCGATGACCGACCTGCCTTTTTCGCCGGTATCTGGGTGCCGGAATGGACCAGTATCCGTAAGCTGAAGGATGGCGAGACCACCGATGACCTGTTCGCCTTCCTGACATGCGATCCGAATGCAGTCGTGGAACCGATCCACCCCAAGGCGATGCCTGTGATTCTGATCGAGGCGGATGAGCTGGATCTCTGGCTCAAAGCGCCCTGGACAGAGGCCAGGGCCCTGCAACGCCCGTTGCGGAATGAGATCCTGCGGCTGGCTGAATAGAGATATCGCTTCGACGAACTGGAAAAGGAACAGTCACACAGGCGCCCTGCCACGCACTGCGGCCTGACGGATATCGCGAGAATGTCCGGATTTTCAACTGAACCGAAAATAGGCATTGCAATGGTGTTGGTGTTGATGTAACCATTACCAATCAACCGGAGAATCATCATGGCCCTATCCAACGCAGAAAAAGTCAAACGCTATCGCGAGCGCCAAAAAGCGAAGAAGCAAGAAGCCCTGAAACAGCCGACACCGCCCAGCGAAGTCTTCCAGAAACCCTTTTTTGAGTTCTTCCCGGTCGATGAACAGCTTGGGTCCGCATATGCGCAGTCGCTTGAACTCGGTGGTATCCAACCCTTGCATTTCGAGGACAACACTGGCCCCGAGACGACGACGCTCGATGACATTCTCGATTTTGATGGAAAAAACGACGCCGCGAACTTCTTCGGTGAGCATGCAGGCACTTCTCTTGGTAAAGCAGAAGTTCTGATCGGCTGCCTGCTTGATGCAGCCACCGATCTTGCGGGGTGGGTTAACGCCTACAAGAAGTCAGAGATCCGGGCCCGTATCGCTGAAATCGAGACATCAGACCTTTCAGATGCGGAACAAAAGCGAGCAGCGTTGACAGAGGTCGTGCGTCTCAACAAGCTGCTTGACGGTTTGGATAAAGAAATCCGTTGGCCGCTTCCGGTGTGGAAGGTCGACGACCCGACCAGCTAATCGTTAGCAACGAACGTTGACCCCGTCCGACAGTTTTTGAAGCACTCCTGACGGAGTGTTTCACCCTTGTCCTGTTTGAGCACCTCAATCAGGCACGAGCCCTGTGTTGTCGTATCCGGCCTGCGAGACCCACCATTCCTGCATCCAAAGCTATCTCGGCGCGATTGATCGTGTCCGGGCTCCAACGAGCTGTCCCCGATGATCAGGCCCGTCATCTGCAACATCGGAGCCGCTTCCCTACGAACCCATCAATCGAGAGCACCATCATGATCAAGACCATAATAATATACTTCCCGAGCGGCGCGAACCCGATCATGAAGCCGTGGAAAGAAATGTCCGATGTCGAACGCAATCGCGAAATCAATCGCTTTGCGAAAAGATCTAGCGGCAAGGCTGCTACTTCGAAGAGCGTCCCGACGCGTAGTCCGCTCCAGCAGGCTGACAGCGAACAGTTGCTCTGGTTTTCCCCTGAGATGATCGCATTCGTCCGCGACTGCCATGAAGCGATCAGGCTCGGTCGCACGGCCACAGCCAATCGCAACGCTAAACTTTCAGTGAATAGCACCTGAACCAACTGAGTGGGACCAGGGACCGGCCCAACCATTTCAACTAGATTTTCACCATCCCAACGCGGCAAGCTTCAGCCGTCATCAAACCCGCCACGCCGAAATCAACGGCATTTTCAAGGATAGTCAGATGAGCAATAACGATGAAAATCCCTCCAAGGTCACGGCGCAGGTGATTGATTTCGCAAGCGCGAAAGCAAACAAAGACGCAATGGACCGTGATGAACTTGGTCACGACCGCCCTGGTCCCTCTGGACCCGCGCAATCTGCAGATGCAGCCAACGATGATGGTGGTCCCATCTATTCGCCTCATGGTGAACAGATCCCTGTTATAGCGCGCGGATCCCGTCGCGATGCAAAATTGGAACTGTCAGCCTCCAAGACGCCGCGCTATGCGCTGTTCCCCGATGGCGTCTATGAGTTGCCTGAAGCGGACACTGGTGAACCTATCTACATCTGCACGCCCCTGCGCATCGACGCCGTGTTCGCGGATCAGAATGGGGCTGGAAGGGGACGCCTTGTTAGCATTCTGGTGGATGGCGAATGGCGCGAAATTCCGATCCCCAATGCAGATATTCAGTGCCGTCCGGCTGCGGTTATTGCCAAGTTGGTCGATCAAGGACTGGAAATTTCGTCCGACAAGAAAAGCAAGCACCGCCTCCAGGCGGTTCTGAACACCTGGACGTCCGACGTTAAGCTGCAGACCGTGAAGCGTATGGGCTGGGCGGATGACAGTTACACTTCTTTCACCATCGGCGCTTCTATGATCGGGCAGGCAAACAGGCTGCCTCTCGTTTCGGATAAGCGCATGGTGTCGGCGCTGGCCATGCGTGGCAATGAAGTCGACTGGAAGACTCAGGTGGGCATGTTGTGTCGTGAGAATCCTTTGATGATTTTGGCGGCATCTCTGGCGTTTTCGGGGCCGTTGCTGAGCCCTCTTGCGATCGAGGGCGGCGGCCTTCATTTCCGCGGCGAGTCCTCATGCGGAAAGTCCACGCTGTTGAAAGTTGCGACGTCGGTTTGGGGTTCCGAGCGGATGATCACGAAATGGAATGCAACCTCGAGTGGTCTGGAGGCTATCGCGTCGACGGTGAACGACATGCTGCTCCCGCTCGACGAAATCGGCGAAATCTCAGCTAACGAACTTTACGACGCAGTCTATGCTCTGGCCGATGGCAAGGGCAGGGTGCGAGCTAAATCCGATGGTTCCCTGGCAGAGCAGGCGCAATGGCGAATAGCGCTGATGTCGACGGGTGAACTCAGCCTCTGCGAAAAGCTCAGCGAGTCGCGGCGCGCGCCCAAGAACGGGCAGGAAGTTCGTTTCATCGACATTGAGGCTGATGCTCGAACCTTCGGCGCGTTCGACGAATTGCACGGTGCTACCAGCGGTTCTGCTTTCGCAGATAGAGTGCAGGCGGCATTGCGACACGCCTATGGTGCTCCCGGTCGAGCATTTGTGCAGCATCTGATTGAAGCTGACACCTTGCACAAGGTCAACCTGCGCTCGAACGTAGACATGTGGGCATCGAATTGGATCGCCCAGCTCCCGAGCGCGGTTGACGGACAGATCGCGCGTGTAGCGACGCGTTTCGCCATCATCGGCTTGGCGGGCTTCTTGGCCACTCAGTTCGGACTGACGGGCTGGGACCGGACCGCAGCACACGACGCCGCCGCGCAAGCTTTCCGCGATTGGTATGATTGTCGTTACGGTGACAAGCGTGAAGCCGTCGATGCCGTCGTCACGCCGTTGCAGAACTTTCTAGCGGCGAACATCAACGCACTTGTCGACGCGTCGGTGCCGAGCACTGGTGCCACTCCGATCGGCTGGAGAGATGCAACTTACGCTTACTTGCCGTCACAGACGTGGGTGTCGATCTTTCCCGGAATTGACGCGACCAAAGCGGCGAAATCGCTTGTCGAAATGCAACTGCTGAAAACGGCAGAAGGCAACCGTGTGATGTGCAAAGCTCCGCGTGCTCTCAAGCTCGAAGGCAGGCCGCGGCTCTACAAGGTAAACATCGCGCGGACTGCGGCCTACAAGCCGGACTGATCACAACCACAGCGGGGCTGGTCCCACTGGTCCCGCTGGTCCCATATAAATTAAAGGATCAGGCTACCGCTTTGACCAAAGCCATTAACTCTGAATAACTAGTTACAACATCATACTTTACGCGGTCCTC
>SKWJ01000451.1 GCA_007128995.1 Paracoccaceae bacterium | reverse complement strand
TGTATTCTCAGACATCGCTCCCACCCGCGTGCGACCGGTGCGCCCTCGGTGGTTAAGACGAGGTCCGAGAGGCAGCAATGCCTTCTCACTGACCCCTGAGGAAGGGGCCTTGACCGGCCGCGTGAGGCTGCGCGGCCGCAGCGGCTCTCCCTGCGATGTCGCTCTGACACCGCCCTGAGACGAGAGGCTTGCGCAAACGTGGAAGTGGCGGGGCATATACTCCCCGCCCCAGGCTCTCACGCTGAGCCAAACTGTCATCCCGGAAGCCGAGGCAGCCGCGCCGCCAGGTTTTCTCTCCGCAGAGGCCGAGGTGATGCGGCACGGGCACGCGCGCATTTCATTGCACGTAATAGAGCAGGAATGTTCAGGATGATTGCGGGTCGGCTGATGTGATGGCGACCGCGGGCAGCAGGACAGCGCGGATATCGGAGATACGCATGAACATCAGCAGCAGTGTGGCGGCCACTATCAGGCCCAGAACTATAAACACCGCCGGGCCGGTCGCATCTATGCCGATGCAGCTTTCGTTGCGTGGCATGCACGCCCAGACTTCGCGCGTGATCGTCAGAACCCCGCCCAGCGAGCAGCCAACGATCAGCACGAAGATCATTGGCGACCGCATCACTGCTGCTGAGATCGCAATTAGATAGAGCAGCAGCATGAACAGGTGCAGCATCTCGGTTTCGCCAAACCTATGTGCGATATAAAAACCGTCCAGCAGCGATGGTCGCGAGTCGCCAAAGACATACATCACGAAGTAGAACCCGTATAACAGCACCACCAGAAACACCATCGGCCCTGTCTTAGTGTGGCGCATCCATGCAAAAATTGCGTGCATCGGCAGCAACAGGATGGTGACATAGATCGTTATCACGGTGATATTGTTGAAGACCCAGATTAGACCCCGAGACAGATACTCGCTGACCGCATAGGCGATCGAGGTTACGAACATGCGCGGGATGTCCCAAATAAAGAAGCGGACGAAATCCCAGAACCCGAAGCCAGACATGTCGCGAATCCGCTCGCCGACTGTGAACATCTTGTATTCGATCAGATAGACCCGTCCGACAATTACTCCTGTAGAGATTGCCGCAAACACTGCGTATACGACAGTCACCCGCAGAAGAAAAAACGCGATGCTGGTGAGCAGTGAAAAGAAGATACGGAACTCCCCGTCCGGGCCACCGCGATCGAACAAGTCCTGACTACGCTCGAACACCGGTGCCATCATGAGCCCTAGTGCTAGAGTAGTGCCGATGATAATACAGCCCAGTAAAGTGGTATGGACATAGGTAACCCGGTCGGCCCAGGACCCTGGTTGCATGCCCTGCCAAAGCATCCAGAGCGCCCAGACCAATCCGACACCGCCTATCAGGCGCAGCAGAACATCGGCCAGCCGTGGCCAGAAAGGCAGGACAGTCAGCATAACGGGGGCCCTTGACTGTATACCGGCCGCAGATCAAGAAGATGGGGCCGTGATTGTTGTGAATAAATTCGCATAAGCGATCAGAATGCCGTAGAAATATAGCCACTGGCCCCTGTTGTCGACCCCTTATGCTTTACCCTTGTAGAGGTCCATCAGCCTGACAAGGTATCAAGCCCAATCTTCTTCAACCAGCTAAGGCGAAACCCAGGTTTTCGAGGTGCCATGCAACGGATCAGCACGGGGGCCGCCGCGAAGGTGTGTTGCAGCTGTCAGGGCCAATTCAATGCTCAGATACTTGAAGATAGCAGTGGTGCAATCCGCGATTGGACTGCCCCCACAGAGTGGTCCAGACGCCACGCCACGCGGCGCAAGAGGCTATCCCGGTGGGCTATCGGCATATCCAGCTTGTGAGGGAAGCGGTCGCAATGGTCGAATATGTGGACAGTGCCGAAGAACTGGAGGCAACCTTGCGGCGGTCAGGGATGACCTTTGCCAAGATGCCGCCACCATGCCCGACAGCGAAGTGAAAGCGATTGCCGCATGGACTTGGCGGGCGCGGCTGGAGAACCGGATATTCCGAGGCCGCGACAGCGCCGTTTCCCTGAACCGCCTTGCGCTGGATGCCCTGCGCCAGTGGCACAATGAAGCGGATGCAATCGCGCTTTTCGTTCTCTTGCAGGACATGCACGGCCACACTCCCGGCAAGCGGTTTGCGCTCGATTTCAGGGCCATGAGAGACGCGGGGCTAACCAGCCTGTCCATCCCGCGCCTGCGCGCTGCCCGTCGCACTCTGGAGGCGGTCGGACTGGTTAGGCTGGTCGGCAACTACCGGGCAGGGTCAGTGCATCAGACCTTCACCTTGGCCCGCCTGCGCGTCCCGTCCGGTGATGGCGCTGGCTTCGTGCATATCCGAGAACCGGGCTGATATGTCTTGGTGTTGAGGGTCAAATTTGCGATGCTTCCTTCAATCATCGAATACGTGAAAGGAAATGTAGATGCGTTACTTCGTTGCCTGCCTGGCCCTTTGCTCCAGCCCTGCCTTTGCTGAACCGCAATTCATAACTTGCGAGTCACTCAGTGTTGTTGATGGCGACACGATACGTTGCGACGGGCAACGGATGCGCCCAATGGGACCGGGTGCGCCCTATGTTTCCGGCTTCGATGCACCTGAAACGGGTAATCGCGCGCGATGTGACGAAGAACGGATACTAGCTGCGCGCGCAACCTTACGCATGTCAGAGCTATTAGAAACACCGGGCCTCTTGATTGAAGACTCTGGAGAGGTTGACCCATTCGACAGACCCTTGATTTGGTTGCGACTTCCCGATGGCTCGACGATTGGCGAGGTGATGATAAACGAAGGGCTTGCGCGTGTTTGGCTTCCAGGTCGAAGAAACGACTGGTGCAATGATTGAGCCACATGAGGCCACACCGATAAGACATACCGAAAGTATTTTCAAAGATTAGAGGGAAACTTCATGCGCTATCTGATTGCCTGTTTGGCCCTTTGTGCTGGCCCAGTCTTTGCCCAAGTTGACGACGAATCCATCGTGGCCCGATGCGATGCCGAATGGGGTGACGATTTTCAGATGGTCGCCTTTTGCCGTGACCAGCAACGCACGGCGGGCAGAACTTGGGTTTCAATAGTGGATAGCGCCACGCCAGACACTCCAGCCGAAAGCATAGTGCAACGGTGTTTGAACGAATGGGGCGACGATTATCAAATGCTGGTTTTTTGCCATGACCAGCAACATGCCGCGCGGCAATCCTTAGACATAATACCCGACGATATCCCTGATGACATGTTTGGCACTATCGTTAGCAGATGCGAGGCCGATTGGAGCGATGATTTCCAGATGCTCAAGTTTTGCCGCGACCAACAAGTGACCGCTTGGAGAAGTCTGCAATGATTGGCCACCCACGCCATATAATCAGGTCGCAAGACGTGCCTCTAGGCTCCAGACACATTGATATGCAAAGCCAGAAGAGGACAGTTGCGGCGAGCGCGAGGGCGGAAAGGAACACCTTCGGGCATACTCTCTGAGCGGGCCGCTGAGTGGCCTTTCGCTCTCCGGCTAGGATCCTCAACAAAAAGCAAAGCCGGGCCTCTAGGCGGCCATTCTGCGCGCCTAAGAGCACGCGGGGGCGGGAGTGGATCAGCGGTCAACCGAGTCGCTCACATATTCCTCCGCCCGGGCTAGGTTTCGATACCCGGAACAGTCTGGGCACCCGAACCATCCCCGTCATGCACGTCGAAGAATTCTAGGACATGGGCTGGGATCCGTCGGTGTGGAGCTCGCCATTCCTAATTTCCCCGGCAAGTCGGCGTTGCTCTGCGGAAAAGCGTCACAGATCTCCAAAGTCGGCTTAGGCGCG
>SKWJ01000109.1 GCA_007128995.1 Paracoccaceae bacterium | reverse complement strand
TGGTTGAACGGAATTCCCGCGGTGACAAGGATCTGATCCTTCTCGGTGGCGAACCCGTATTTACGCGCGACCCTGACGGCACTGATGACGGCCTTCTTGAACCGCTCGACATCTTCCGTGACCGTTTCGCAATGTACGCCCCAGACCAAGGCAAGCCGCCGCGCAACGGGAAGAATGGGGGTAATCGCGATGATAGGCACATGCGGGCGCTCTCGGGCGACCAGGTTAGCCGTCGTGCCGGATTCGGTAAAACAGCAGATCGCAGCGATATCGGTCTTTTCGGCAAGTTCACGCGCCGCGGCCACGATCCCGTCAGCAATAGTATGATGATTTACCTTGCGGGAACTGTCGATGATTTCGATATAGGTCGGGTCGCTTTCCACCTCGATTGCGACATTGTTCATGGTGGTGACAGCCTCAACCGGGTAATGCCCCGCAGCGGATTCAGCCGAAAGCATAACTGCATCCGCGCCCTCATAGATCGCAGCAGCAACATCAGACACTTCCGCGCGCGTCGGCATCGGGCTTTCGATCATCGATTCCAGCATCTGGGTAGCCACGATTACCGGCTTGGCAGCAGCGCGGGTCCGGCGCACAAGCCGTTTCTGGATCGGCGGGACGTTCTGCACCGGAAGTTCCACACCTAGATCCCCACGCGCCACCATGATCCCGTCAGAGACGGCAAGGATTTCTTCAAAAGCCTTCACGGCGGCTGGTTTCTCGATCTTGGACATGATGGCTGCGCGGCCCTGCACCAATCCGCGCGCTTCGGTGACATCTGACGCGCGTTGCACGAACGACAGCGCCAGCCAGTCCACCCCAAGGCGACAGACAAATTCCAGATCTTTCCTGTCCTTGTCTGAAAGCGCAGCCAAGGGCAGCACAACATCGGGCACATTCACACCTTTGCGGTTTGATATGGTTCCGCCAACGGTGACTGTACAATTCGCGAATTCGGGACCGCAGGTATCTACGCGCAGCCTGATCTTGCCATCATTGACCAGCAGTTCCGAGCCCGGCTCCAACGCCTTGAAAATTTCTGGATGCGGCAGGTTAACGCGCGCCGCATCTCCCGGAGCTTCATCCAGGTCCAGCCGGAAACCCTGCCCTTCCTGCAATTCGATCGCGCCCTCGGCAAAAGTACCAACCCGCAGCTTGGGGCCCTGAAGATCCGCGAGAATCGCTATCGGCCGGCCAAGATCGGCCTCGACCTGCCGAATGATGGAATGCCGTGCGGCAATCTCATCATGGCTCCCGTGGCTCATGTTCAAGCGGAAAACATCCGCGCCCGCCTCGAACAGGGCCCGGATTGTTTCATATGTGGAAGACGACGGCCCCAAGGTGGCGACGATTTTTATCATGCGATGGCGGCGCAGCGGCGATGTCATCAAAGGTCCTTTCAGTCGGCGCAAGCGCGCTCAGATTACCCGATGTGTAAAACAGTTTTTCGGTTCCCCGAAATCGTTAGCGCAAACACCTATCATCTCGGCCCGGTTTTGCAAGCCTTGCCTGCCTTGACGCGACTGGCAGAGAAGGTCAGTTAAGGCCATACAGCAATGGAGGCATCAATGAACACCCAAACCCGCACCGAACTTGAAGCGGCAGCGTTTCGTGCGCTGCTTGACCATCTCGACAAGCGCAATGACGTCCAGAACATCGACATGATGAATCTTGCAGGCTTTTGCCGCAACTGCCTGTCGCGCTGGTATCAGGAAGCGGCTGAGGAACGCGGCATCGAGATGGACAAGGAGACTGCACGCGAGATCGTATACGGCATGCCTTATTCCGAGTGGCGGGAAAAATACCAGACGGAAGCGGGGGCCGACAAGCAAGCCGCGTTTGAAAAATCTTTTGCCGAAAACGTTGGACAACAACGCGACTGACGACGGATGGCTTCCGATTGGCGAGGGCGTTTCCAGCCCCTCGCCCCGCCCAGCGTGGCTCAGATCGCCGCCTTGCAACTTTCCTCGATATAAATCTCTCGCAGACGCTGCGTCAAAGGGCCGGGGGTTCCGGCACCGATCATGGTCCCGTCGATCTGGACGACTGGCATGACAAAGGTACTGGCCGAAGTGACAAAAGCCTCATCAGCCGAGAGAGCTTCCTCTACCGAGAAACTGCGCTCCTCGACTGGCATCTGCGCCTCGCGCGCAAAACGCAACACTGCTGAGCGGGTTATTCCGTGCAAGATGTCATTGGACAGCGCACGGGTCACAATCTTGCCGTCCGTTATGATATAGGCATTATTTGACGTGCCCTCGGTCACGAAACCGTCCTGGACCATCCAGGCATCATCTGCTCCGGATTTGATCGCCATCATCTTGCCCATCGAAGGGTACAGCAATTGCACTGTCTTGATGTCGCGCCGCCCCCAACGCAGGTCATCAATTGTCACCACCTTTATTCCCTTGCGCGCCTTGGGACTGTCCACCAGATGAGGGTTGGACTGTGAAAACGACACAACCGTAGGCTTTGTCTTTTCCGGATCCGGGAAGATGAAATCTCTATCGTCAGGAGCGCCCCGTGTCACCTGAAGATAAATCATGCCCTGCACCAGTTGGTTTCGCGCCACCAGTTCGCGATGCATATCCAGCCATTGCGCCTTCTCCATCGGGTTCTCGATCCCCAATTCGCCCAGCGAGCGCGACAATCTTGCAAGATGCCCGTCGAAATCGATCAGTTTTCCATCGACGACAGTCGTCACCTCATAGACCCCATCGGCCATGAGGAAGCCACGGTCAAAGATGGACACCTTGGCTTCGGTTTCGGGCAGATAGTCGCCATTCACATAGACCACACGGTTCATGCATCACATTCCTTCGGGCAGTTTTCGGACGGCCCCCATGGCCGCTGAAGTTGTCAATGCAGCGTAGGCGCGCAACGCTGTCGTCACCTTTCGCGGACGCGGTTTGGCTGGCACCCAGCCCTTTGCATCCTGCGCTATGCGACGCGCTGCAAGTGTCGCATCATCCACGGCAAGATGGATCGTACGGTTCGGGATATCGATCTCGACAAGATCGCCCTGCTCGACCAGTCCGATCAGCCCGCCCTCTTCTGCCTCGGGGCTGACATGGCCGATGGACAGACCGGATGTTCCCCCTGAAAACCGCCCATCGGTTACCAGAGCGCAAGCCTTTCCCAGCCCCTTTGATTTCAGATAGCTGGTCGGATAGAGCATTTCTTGCATTCCCGGTCCGCCGCGCGGTCCTTCATACCGGATTATGACCACTTCACCGGCCTTGACCTTGCCTGTCAGAATGCCGCTGACAGCATCATCCTGAGACTCAAACACGTGCGCAGGTCCCGAGAATTTCAGGATCGACTCGTCGACGCCTGCAGTTTTCACGATGCAACCCTGTTCGGCCAGATTACCAAACAGAACCGCAAGTCCACCATCCTGACTAAAGGCATGCTCTTTCGAGCGGATCACTCCGCTCTCGCGATCCATGTCAAGCGCGTCATAGGCCCTCGACTGGCTGAAAGCGTGCGTGGTGCGCACCCCGCCCGGAGCGGCTTTGAAGAAATCATGCACCTCCGGGTCTTCGGTGCGCATGATGTCCCACATATCGAGCGCCATACCCATGGTGGGGCTGTGCACGGTCGGCAGGTCACGATGCAAAAGCCCCGCGCGGTCCAATTCACCGAGGATCGCCATGATCCCGCCCGCGCGGTGCACATCTTCCATATGCACATCATCCTTGGCGGGCGCGACTTTCGACAAGCAGGGCACGCGCCGCGACAGCCGGTCGATATCGGCCATGGTGAAGTCGATCCCGCCTTCATAGGCAGCCGCCAGCAGATG
>SKWJ01000037.1 GCA_007128995.1 Paracoccaceae bacterium | reverse complement strand
TAGGATAGTTGTATCGTTCTTCATAGGCGTATTGCTCCTCGTGAGGTTCTGGCCGGCTTTGACACCCGCCACAATACGCCGCCTTTCAAATCACGCCATCACCCAAATTCCCGCATAGCTCGACGGTGCAGCGCCTGATTTTGCCGCTTTGGTTGGGCTGACGCCAACATGGATGACTGCAGCCAGCCCGAAGCGGACGTGGCGCGAAACTGCCGAGCAGGTTAGAGCAGACCTTCACGCTGGGTCAGTCGAGCGGCGGCAGTGCGGGACAAAAGGACCTTTTCAGGCAGTTACGGCAATGTCCGTATTCTGGAAGGCAGTGTGTCAATGAGCCGTTTTTGCCCGTCTATGTCGACGCTATACTAATCCATCATGGTCCAGAGCGGCTTATCCGGCAAAGTACGGCCTAGACCACATGTTCGCCTGAGATAGGGCGACCCGTCTCACATTATGCTGGTTCGAGGGTTGCGCCGGATGTCCTGGCGCAGAGCCTCTCGCATAGGAGACGAGCCATGGATAAGCATATCACCTACATCGGTCTGGATGTTCACAAAGAGACGATAGCGGTTGCTTTGGCAGCGGGCGGGCGCGGCGCGATTTGTGCGCACGGACAGATTTCCAACACGCCTGCCGCTTTGACACGCCTTTCGAGGAAGCTTTCGCGAAACGGATCGGTGCTCCGGTTTTGCTATGAGGCCGGGCCGTGCGGCTACCCTCGAGAGAATTCGCAGAATCGCCGCGTAGAGAGCAGGGGCGATTCTCGGTCCGGGTGTCGCATCTGACCGGGCGCCGGGATGTTGGATGCGCCTAAAATGTGTTCAATAAATGATTTTTAAGGTCATATTGTATACAATTTAGCCTGCAATACATCGGAAATGACCGATTGGGATGGGCCTTTGCGAACTCTGCGCGCCATTTTGTGATCCACCGAAATGTCTCAAATCAGACCATCTCTTCACGGAAAGGAAGTCATCATGGATCGTCGGAAGTTTCTGTCTGCCTCTGCCCTGACCGCTGTGGGGGCTGGCATGGCCGCCCCCAATGTCGCGCGTGCTCAGGACAGTTTTAATTGGCGCATGACCAACAGTTATGGCCCAACCGCACCCTTCTACACAGTCGGCCCCGGCAGCCCGACAGATATCATCGAGAAGATCCGGATCATGTCCGGCGGGCGTCTGACGATCCAGCATTTCGCGGCAGGAGAGTTGATCCCGGCCTTTGAAGGCTTTGACGCCGTGCAGCAGGGCGTGATCGAGATGAATGCCTCGAACAGTTATTTCTGGTCGGGCAATGTGTTTGCAGCCCAGTATTTCACGACAGTGCCCTTTGGCATGTCCTATATGGGGCATATGGCTTGGCTTTTCCATGGTGGTGGTCTGGAATTGTGGCAGGAAGCCTATGAACCTTTCGGGCTTGTCGCATTCCCGATGAATTCGACAGGCGTGCAGATGACCGGCTGGTTCCGGGAACCGATTGAGGATATGGGACAGCTGAACGGGCTGCGCATGCGCATTCCGGGGCTTGCTGGTCGTGTCTATGCGTCGCTTGGGGTGGATACACGCCTTCTGCCCGGCGGCGAGATCTTCCCGGCACTGGAGCGCGGCGTGATTGACGCCGCAGAATTCGTAGGCCCCTATCAGGACCGCGCCCTCGGGCTTCATCAAGCAGCCAAGTTCTATCATACATCCGGCTGGCACGAACCCGCGACGACGGGCGAGTTGCTGATTTCCAAGGCTGCCTGGGACAGTCTGCCCGAAGACCTTCAGATGATCGTGCGTCAAGCCTCGCAGGCCGCCTGCCTTGAAAGTCTGATCTGGTCCGAAGCCGTCAATGGTCCGGCGCTGACCGATCTGATTGAAAATCATGGCGTCACCGCAGCGCCCCTGCCAGACTCCGTCATTGGCGCACTGCGCGAGGCGACAATGGATGTGCTCGAAACCGAAGCAAATGCGTCCGAAATCACGCGCAAGGTCCATGACAGCTATTTCGCCTTCAAGGCCGATCACGATGGCTGGGCGAAGATCAGTGAAGTGTCGTGGTTCAAAGACATTCTGGAAATGTGACCGGAATGAAAGCCGCACTTACGCGCTTTGTCGAATTGCTTGAAAGCCTCGTGCGGGCTTTCGGCATTCTTGCGGCCTGGGTCTGTGTGGTCTTGGTGCTGCTGGTCGCGGGTGATGTCTTTGCCCGCTACCTGTTTCGCACAGGTGCTGTCTGGGCGCAGGAATTGCAGTGGCATCTGATATCGCCCATTGCCTTGTTCGGAATGTCCTACGCGCTGCTGTCGGGCGAACAGGTGCGGGTCGATGTGCTCTATGAGCGCTTCCCGCCATTGGCCCAACGCTTGATCGAAATCACTGGCGGGCTGTTGATGATCGCGCTTGGTGTGATTGTTGTGAACCTGTCACTGCCCTGGGTCGAGATGTCCTATGCCAGAGGCGAAGGATCCCCCAATCCGGGCGGGTTGCCCCATCGCTTCCTGCTCAAATCTCTGATTCCACTGGGTTTCGCGCTTTTGGCCATTCAGGGGCTGGCGCATGCCCTGCGCCATGCGTTCGATCTTCCACCACGTAGCACGCACAAGGCTGCGCAAGACTAGGGAACTTCCCCATGACCCCCAACGAGTTGCTGGCGATCGCGATGATCGCTGCCTTTTTCGTGCTGTTGATCGTCGGTATCCCGGTCGGGATTGCTCTGGCGGTTTCAGCGTTCTTTTTCGGCTATATCGGCTTCGGGCCGATGCTGTTCAGCCTGCTTCCGTCTCGCATCTATGGTGTTGCTACCAATTACACTCTTCTGGCCATTCCGCTTTTTGTCTTCATGGGCGTGATGCTGGAGAAATCCCGCCTTGCCGAAGAACTGATCGATGTCGTCGGTCATCTGTTCGGCAATATTTCGGGGGGAATGGGGGTTGCGATCATCTTTGTGGGCGTGCTGCTTGGGGCGGCCACGGGCATTGTCGGGGCCACCATCGTGACGCTTGGACTGCTGACGCTTCCCACGCTGTTGCGACGCGGCTATCCCAAGACGGTTTCGACCGGCATGATCTGTGCGTCCGGGACCCTTGGGCAGATTATCCCGCCATCGCTTGTGCTGATCCTGCTGGCAGATATCTTGCAGGAATCCGTCGGGACGATGTTCGCAGCTGCAATGGTCCCAGGGCTGACGCTTGCAGCCGTCTATATGGTCGCGATCCTTGCCTATGCATGGTGGAACCCCGGGTCCATGCCGCCGATCCCGGTTGATGAGCGGCGCGCCCTGTCGCGCGGGGCCTTGCTGCGCAAGGTTCTGGTCAATGTCGGTCCGCCGGTGGGGCTGGTGATTGCCGTGTTGGGCAGCATTATCGGGGGGATTGCTGCGCCAACAGAAGCGGCGTCCATGGGCGCGGTGGGGGCGCTTTTGTTTGTGGCGCTGTCGGGACGGCTGAGCTTTCGGCTGCTGTATGAAGTCGCGCGTTCGACACTTCTGATCTCGGCGATGGTATTCTTCATCCTGATCTGTGCGCAAGTCTTCGGGCTTGCCTTTCGTGGTCTTGGCGGTGAAGGGCTGGTGCGGGGCATGTTCGAATGGGTGCCGGGCGGGATCACAGGGGCGCTTTTGTTCCTGATGCTGATCATCTTCATCCTTGGTTTCTTCCTTGAATGGATCGAGATCACCTATATCGCGCTGCCCCTGTTCCTGCCTTTCTTCATGCAGGCCGGGGTAGATCCTGTCTGGCTGGGGATACTGATCTGTCTGAACCTGCAGACCAGCTTCCTGACGCCCCCTTTCGTCTGGTCGCTGTTCTTTCTCAAGGGGGTGGCACCAG
>SKWJ01000115.1 GCA_007128995.1 Paracoccaceae bacterium | reverse complement strand
CCGCCCATCGGGGGCGTGATCACCTGCAATATCGGCGACATGCTGATGCGCTGGTCCGATGACAAGCTGCTTTCGAACCTGCACCGCGTGCGGATGCCAAAGCCGCAGGAATATCTGGGGCCGCGTTATTCCATCGCCTATTTCGCACAGGCCAATATGGACACGCTCCTGGCCGGACCGGAAGGCAAATATGAACCGATGACCGCGCATGACTATATCCAGATGCGCCTTGGCGCGAATTTTGGGAAAAAGTGATGGGACTGCCGGTTATCGATCTTTCGGGACTGGCCGCATCTGACCCTGCCGCGCATCGCGCGGTGGGGGACGACCTGCGCGCCGCCTGTCTGGAGCACGGTTTCTTCTATTGTATCGGCCATGGCGTGCCGCTTGGCCTGATTGACGCAGCCATGGCACAGACCCGCGCCTTTTTCGATTTGCCGATGGTGGCAAAGCAGGCATTGGATAAGGCGCAAAGCCCTGCCAATCGCGGCTATGAGCATCTGGGCGGGCAGACCTTGCAGCCCGGTGCCTTGCCCGATCGCAAGGAGGGGTTCTATATCGGCGAAGACTTGGCCCCCGATCATCCCAGAGTGCTGGCAGGGGCTTTCAATTCCGGGGCCAATCGCTGGCCTGCGGACCTGCCCGAGTTTCGCCCGGTGATGGTGGCCTATTTCGCAGCCCTTGGTGTTGTCGCCGAGCGCATCATGTCCGGCCTTGCCTTGTCGCTAGACCTGCCAGACGATCATTTCAGCGCCTTCACGACTGAGCCCGCTGCAACTCTGCGCCTGCTGCACTATCCGCCCTCGCGCCCCGAAGTGCCGGACGAGTTGGGCGCAGGCGCGCATACGGATTTCGGTGGGCTGACGCTACTGTTGCAAGATGAGGTCGGCGGCTTGCAGGTCATGGGCCGGGAGAGTTGGATTGACGCACCGCCTTTGCCCGGAGCCTATATCGTCAATCTTGGCGACATGATCGCGCGCTGGACAAATGACCGCTACCGCTCGACCCTGCACCGTGTCATCAACCGCTCTGGCCGTGAACGATATTCGATCCCCTATTTCTACAGCGGCAACCCGGATCACGAAGTGCGTTGCCTGCCCACCTGTCTGGCTGAAGGAGAGCAGGCGAAATACCCCCCCGTCACTGTGCAGAACCATCTGCGCGCCATGTATGCCCGCACTTATGCCACTGCGTCCTGAACGCCTGATCCTGATTCACGGGGCCTGGGCCGGTCCTTGGGTCTGGGAGGCGCTGATCCCCGAGCTGGCTGCATTTGGCTTGGATGCCGAAGCCTTGGCGCTGCCCGGTGACGGCACCCATAGCATCGCGCCCGAACACGCCACCGAGGCCGACTTTCTTGACTGCATCGCGCAGGCCATCGCAGCGGCGCCCGGCCCTGTGGTGCTTGTGGGGCATTCAGGGGGCGGGATGCTGGTGACTGCGGGGGCCGATGCTTTCCCCGAAAAAGTGACACACGCCATCTGGATCGCGGGGATGCTTATCCCGGATGGCCGCAGCTTCGACGATATCCAGACGCAGATCATGGGGCGGGACGCAGGTTTCGGCATCACGCCTCATGTCGAACAGTCCACGGATGGCCAGACAAGCACGGTGCCGCCCGCAATGGCAATCAGATACTTCTTCAATGACGCGGCCGCGCCCATCGCGCGCGCGGCCGCCGCGCGGCTGAGCGCGCAGCCGAATGCCGGGCATCGCATCCGCACCCCGACAGGGCCGCGTTTTGCTGATGTGCCAAAGCTCTATATCCATGCGCGAGATGATCGCTCCGTGATCCCTGCCGCCCAAACGGCCATGAGCCGGTCAACGGCGCATGTCACAGTTCAGACCGTCGCATCGGGCCACGTCCCGCAACTGACCCAGCCTCGTTGCGTCGCGCAGATCATTGCCGATTGGCTGTCATCTGGCTGCGACACCAGCGACCCTATCGCGCCAGCACCCACCGAATCCTGAGGGCAACGTGACCGAACAAAAACAGATGACCACCCCCATAACCCTCTATGAAGGCGCGGATCTGCTGACCCTCGACCCATTGCAGCCCCTGATCCGAAACGGGGCGATTGCGGTCAGCGGCACAGATATTCTGGCAGTTGGTCCGCAGCCGGATCTTGCAAAAACCTATGGGGCGCAAGCAACGCGCATCGACTGGTCTGGCCGATTGGTGCTGCCGGGACTGGTGGACGGGCATAGCCACCTGTTCCAGTCCTTGGGCCGTACGCTTGGCGATGGTCTGTCGCTCCTGCCATGGCTGGAGCGGTTCATGCTTCCCCTTGCAGCAAATGTGACCCGCGAGGACGCGATAGCGATCTACCGGCTGGCAGGGCTGTCGTCGCTGTTGCTGGGCAGCACGGCTGTCATCGACAATCATTATGCACCTGTTGATCCCGAAACCATCGTTGCCCTTGCGGGCGAGATGGAGGGGCTGGGCCTGCGCGGTGTCGTCGCGCGCGGTATCTTTGGGCCCATGGTCGAAGGTGGGCGCAGGATGAACTGCGATCCGCGCCTTTTCCGCCACTCTGCGGCTGAGGAAATCGACCTGAACCGCGCCTGCCTTGACGCGCATCCACCGGGTGGGCGGGTCGAGATTTGGCCCATGCCTGAAAATGTGGTCTATCTCGACCCCGAACTGATGATCGCCTGCGCCGAGCTCGCTGCAGAGCACGATATCGGCTGGCAGATCCATTGCAGTGAATCCAAATTCGAGGTGGAGATTTTTGAGAGCCTCTATGGCAAGCGCCCCGCCATCTGGATGCAGGCGCAGGGGATATTGTCAGACCGCGCATCGCTCGCGCATGGTATCTGGTTTGACGAAGCCGAAATCGAGGCACTGGGCGCGACCGAGACCAATATTGTGCATAATCCGGTCTGCAATCAATATCTTGCCTCCGGCATCCTGAAGCTGGAGCCACTGTTGGCGGCGGGGGCAAATGTCTGCCTTGGCAGTGACGGCATGGCCGTGGGCGGTAGCGGCATGTTTGAGGCCATGAAGGCTGGCTTTCTGCTGCAACGCCTGCGCGAGTTGAACCCGCTCGCGACCAGTGCCGAATTGATGCTGGAGATGGCGACACTGCGCGGGGCAAAACTGCTGCGCCGGGATCTTGGACAATTGCGCGCAGGCAAGTTGGCAGATTTCGTGGCGCTCGACTTGCGCGGTCCGGTTCATCAGCCCCTGACACGCCCCGCGATGGCTGTCGTCATGGCAGGCCTGCCACCTGTTACCGATGTTGTGGTTAACGGCGACATCATCGTCACAGGCGGTCGCTCGACACGACTCGACCATGACAAGGTTATCTCCGATGGGCTGCAAGCTGCCGCCGATCTGATCGACCGTGCGGGCTTGCGCGGTCTGGTCAGCGACTGGATCGCGCCCGCGCACGCCATTGACGCACCCTATCGAGCGGGCTCGAATTGACATACATGTAAGGAACGGCTGCTTTGACCATGTGGCGCAAGCGTGGTACTGCAACCGCACAGTCCGCTCTCCTGAAGGTTCTTTGATTGCGGCATTGTCAAGCGCGCGCCCGAATTCAGCCGTCATCAGTGCGGCGGTGGCCTTGCGCTTGGGTTAGGGAGCTTGAGCCGCTGCCGGTTTCGTGGACACGCAGATAAGATCGTGACCAAGCACGAAGCTTTCGCTAATTTGATTCGCTGAGCGCAATCCAATTTTGAAAAAGCATCAAAAAAACAACATGGTGCGGGTGGAGGGACTTGACCCCCCACGCCTTGCGGCGCCAGAACCTGAATCCCATGAAATCATAATTTTCACTAGGCTCCGGATTCATTGATATTCAGAGCCAGAACAATACGGTTGCTG
>SKWJ01000416.1 GCA_007128995.1 Paracoccaceae bacterium | reverse complement strand
GCAAGCGAAGGCCGGGGGTTGGGGGACCAGTTTCTTGGCCATGTCGAGCGCTGCGCTGTGCTTTTGCAACTGGTTGACGGGACGTCCGAGGATGTTGCGCAGGACTGGCGGGTCATTGATCATGAACTCGATGCCTATTCACATGATGTTGCGATGAAGCCGCGTATCATTGCACTGAACAAGATCGATGCACTGGATGATGAGGAGCGCGCAGACAAGAAAGCGGCGCTGGAGCAAGTTTGCGGGCGGCCTGTTCACCTTGTTTCGGCCGTGTCGGGCGAGGGGATGCAGTCTGTGTTGCGCGCGCTTCTGTCGCGGATTGACCGCGCCAGACCAACAGAAGAGGACGAGGGTCCATGGCAACCCTGAGTGCTGCAGAGGCACTCGCAGGGGCGCGGCGGGTTGTCGTCAAGATTGGGTCTGCTCTTCTTGTGGAAAAAGGCGCGCTTCGGGCCGACTGGTTGCATGCTCTGGCCGAAGATGTCGCCGCTCTGCGTGCCGGTGGCGCTGACGTTGTGCTTGTGTCCTCTGGATCGATTGCATTAGGCCGGGGGGTCTTGGGTCTGACTTCGGGGCCTTTGCCTCTTGAACAAAGCCAGGCTGCTGCATCTGTGGGCCAGATCCGTTTGGCGCGCGCCTATGAAGAAGCTCTTGCGCCGCATGCGATCCGAACAGGGCAGGTGCTTTTGACATTGGAAGACACCCATGACCGTCGCAGATATCTGAACAGCCGTGCGACATTGGCCACACTTCTGGGCCTGAATGTGGTTCCGATTGTCAATGAGAACGATACCATAGCCACGGATGAAATCAGATACGGCGATAATGATCGGTTGGCGGCACAGGTGGCGGTGACGATCGGTGCGGATCTTCTTGTGCTTCTCTCCGATGTCGATGGTCTTTATACGGGCAACCCGCAAACTGATCCGCAAGCAAAACATATCCCCCATGTTGACAGCATCACCCCCGAGGTGGAAGCCATGGCTGGAGAGCCGCTTTCGGACCTGTCAAAGGGAGGGATGAAAACCAAAGTCATGGCCGCAAAAACAGTTGTCGGCGCAGGTTGCGCCATGTTGATAGCTGCGGGCGCAGGGCTTTATCCGCTCAAGAGGTTGCGCGGCGGCGCACGGGCAACGCTTTTTGTCGCTCAGGGGGATCCACGATCAGCCAGAAAACGCTGGATCGCAGCAATGAAGCCAAAAGGCGTTATCCATGTTGATGCGGGGGCCGTCTGGGCCCTCGGGCAGGGAAAATCGCTTTTGCCTGCAGGCGTTGTCCGTGTCGAGGGACGGTTCGAACGTGGTGATCCGGTTGCGATCGCGGGGCCAGAGGGGCCCTTGGGGTTGGGCTTGTCCGGCTATTCCAGCGCTGACGCCACAGCCATTGCGGGTCACCAGTCGCGTGAGATAGAAGCAATCTTGAAATATCCGGGTCGTGTGGCCCTGATTCACCGGGATGAGATGGCACTATGACCGAGATCAGCAAAGAGATGGCGGAGCTGGGCGCCCGCGCGCGCAAGGCAGCCACACGACTGGCAACCGCCTCGTCAGATGCCAAGCGCCATGCGCTTGAAGCTGCCGCCGATGCCGTTTTGCACAGTCAGGCAGAGATCCTCGCGGCAAATGCACGGGACCTTCAGGCGGCCCATGAAAAGGGCGTGTCCGGGGCCATGCTGGACCGGCTTTTGCTGGACGAGGGGCGGCTTGCCTCGATCGTGCAGGCCCTGCGAGATGTCGCCGCCATGGACGACCCGGTTGGCGCCGTCATCTCTGAATGGGATCGTCCTTCCGGGTTGCATATCCGCCGTGTGCGCACGCCGCTGGGGGTCATTGGTGTGATCTATGAATCCCGTCCGAATGTCACTGCCGATGCAGGGGCATTGTGCCTGAAGGCTGGAAATGCCGTTATCTTGCGCGGAGGCTCAGAGAGTTTTCACTCCTCGCGTGCGATACATGCTGCGCTACAGGCAGGGCTTCGCGCGGCGGACCTGCCCGAAGATGCGATCCAACTGGTGACAACAACAGATCGCTCGGCAGTTTCGGATATGCTGCGGATGGTGGAATATATTGACGTCATTGTGCCGCGCGGTGGCAAGGGACTGGTCGGTTTGGTCCAGCGCGAGGCCCGTGTGCCTGTTTTCGCGCATCTTGAAGGGATCTGCCATGTGTATGTCGATGCGTCCGCTGATCGCGACAAGGCACGCGCAGTCGTGCTGAATGCAAAGACACGTCGCACCGGTATTTGTGGTGCGGCCGAATGCCTGCTGTTACATCGCGACATCATTTCTGATCTGGGTGCCGAAATCATCGCAGATCTGGTTGCCGCCGGGGTAGAAGTGCGGGCAGGGGGCGCCCTTGCGCATCTTCCGGGAACTGTTGCAGCGACCCCCGAGGATTTCGGAAAAGAGTTTCTTGACATGGTCATCGCGGCGGAAGCTGTCGATGGGGTCGAAGCGGCGATAACGCATATTCGTACCTATGGATCACAGCATACCGAAGCCGTGATCGCTGAAGATCACAATGTCGTCGAGCGATTTTTCTCTGGGCTGGATTCGGCAATCCTGATCCACAATGCGTCGACTCAATTCGCGGATGGCGGGGAATTTGGCCTTGGGGCGGAAATCGGAATTGCCACTGGCAAGATGCACGCGCGTGGTCCCGTCGGGGCAGAACAACTGACGAGTTTCAAGTACCTTGTCACAGGTGACGGAACGATCCGCAACTGAAGCCACTATGCGCGGTTTCAGGCGCGCGCCTGGTCTGTGCGTTGTAAGCCACGCACGCGTTTGGCAAGCCAGTTCAGATCAGAGTCTTCCAGGCCAAGATCCGTCAAATGGGCGGCAGTGTTGAACAGATAGTCTGCATTCGGCCCCCTGCCACCGTTTGCCCTGACAATGATCTGGGCCTGTTCTTCAAGCGAGAGGCCCGCACAGTATTGGTCGTGCGCCCGGTCGATGACATAGGTCACTGCCTTGACCGACCTGCCATCGTGCAGCATGACGGGCGCGCTTCTCTCCAGATATGCGGCGGATATCAGCTCGCGCGCACGCAGGTATTCAAGCGACTCCTCAGCGATCCGCATCGGAATCTCGAAGGCCACCCCGTCGCAAAACCCGTTTCCCTGATCCAGCGCAAGCACAAGTCCGGGATTTTGAACAGTGCCGCGATGGTGAATGGAACGCATGCAGAAGCTGCGCCGAAAGCCTTCCAGCCGAGCGAGAACTCGGCTTGAAAAGGCAAAGCCGGGGTCCCAGATCAGCGATCCGTACCCGAAGACCCAGATGGATTGGCATGCGCGCATGTGATTGGTCTCTCCTGTGGCATTGAGTGTAAGGGGGAGTGTCCGGAAATGAAAGTGAGGCCCTGTTGATGCGTGTCTTGGTGTGGTTAACGCTGCTTGTCGGGTTTGCTCTGGCCGGAAACTGGGGCGTGTCTGCCTATATTGCCAGAGACAATGTAATCGATATCCTTGACACGCGTCCCGAACTCGAGGGGCGCATGGGGCATGTCAGCGGGTTTCCGCATGCGGTGCTTTTCACCCTTTCGGATCTCCGCTGGCACGTACAGTCTGAAAACCTTCATTGGGATTTGGGCGCGGTAGATGTCAATATCCCTCTGTTTCCCCGACGTCAGATCCACCTCAGCTTTCCCGAACAGCAGATCATGCAGATGGCGGACAGGGTATTAGTACTGGAAAGCGATGAGATCGGCGCAGATCTGGATCTCGGACGCGATCAGATGATCAGCGGTTTGCGGGTCAAAGCTCGGCAGCTTAGCTTTGATCCGGCGACGGTAGTGCAGTCGGCTGAAGCCCTCACTGTCCAGATGAATGATCTTG
>SKWJ01000184.1 GCA_007128995.1 Paracoccaceae bacterium | reverse complement strand
GCATCAACACTGGTTGGAACAGCGCAGGTCCACTATTTGCCAGTAATGTTACAGTGTTTATCTGTTTTCTGACGGCAGGGACGTCTGAGTCGTGGATGGATCGCATCGGATGTCACAAGCGGAAATGGCTGAACATGTCGTCACGCCCAGCCATTTCGTGTCACTCGTCGTAAGGCATATTGCGCCTGATCTGGATCAGCCCTTGGCGATCTGACGTTTCTTTCGGCGCAGGACACCGAATGCAGCGATCCCGCCAAGCAGAAGCGGAAGCGAGGCTGGCAATGGCACCGCTGACACATCCGCGGTATCAAGACGCGTGTAGAACCCCGCAGGGCACCCTCCACCACAATTTCCGGTAATGGAGAACGAATAGCTGCCCGCAGACAGCAGCATCTCACCGCTTTCGATCGACGCGCTGGTCCAGCCCGAGTCTGCCATGGAATTGTCGCCAAAGCCCGAAGCGAAACCCTGCAAGCTGGTCGTCAAAACGGGCGTAAATTCGCCTGTGTTGAACACAAAAAACGTGTCACCGGCGACAAATGCATCAGTGATTCTGAACCATGCACTGGATGTCAGGGTGAAAATGTAGGGTGATGCGCTTGAGGCTGTATTTGTTGCAGATACGCTGTCAAACAACCAACCGGCATCCAGAACCGGCGTGGCATGCGCACTGCCCAAACACAAGGCGAGGGCAGTTGCACTTGTTGCTGTGAACGTCTTCAAGTTCATGGATAATCTCCTTTAATGCGCCAGAACTTGGCAATGACGAATTAAAAATACTCGACGCTTAGACGCGCCATGCCCCGACATGTCAAGCGCTGTAATTTCGAGACAGCCAAAGAGATCCGGAGCCCGTGTAGTTTCGATGTTTTTGCCCGGTTTGGTGGCGTTGCCGCCGCTTAGACGTGCGTTCAAGCGATGCTGAACCGCAGAGAGGATATTTTTGTTTCACGATATTTTCGACAGCCCCTCCCCAACATGCTTGATTGCGATGTGTTTTCTGGGCAGCATTGCTGCATTGGCTACGGGGGGTGGTCAATGTAGGGAGGAACTCGCGCCATGCTGGACCAGATGCAGCAAACCTGGATGCTGCAAACGCGCCGCAAGCTGTTCGGCTATGCCTGCGCGCTTTGCCCCGATATCTCGACTGCAGAGGATCTTTATCAGGATGCGCTGTTGCGCGCGATGACTGCGAACTCACAGCCCGATGATCCGATTTCTTACCGTGTCTGGTTGTTCCGGATCATGCGCAACCTCTGGATCGACCGACTCCGCGCCGCAGGACGGTTGCCTGTCTTTGAGGATGCGGCCGCGGTTGAGGATCTGTCGAATGGGCATGGCGCTGATCAGGCAGTCAATGCGCTTGCCGTGCGTCAGGCGTTTCAGCATCTGTCAAAGGCGCATCGTGATATTCTGGCTCTGGTTGACATTTGCGGCTTCAGTTATGCAGAGGCAGCGCAGATGCTGGATGTTGCCCAGGGAACCATCATGAGCCGAGTAAGTAGGGCACGTGCAGCGCTTTCGGCGCAGATGCAGGAAGACAAGACCGTCGTGGCGCTGCCGCTTCGCCGCAGGGCGCCAAAGGCCGGAGGGCGTGGATGAGTGTAGGTATCTCCGAAGAGCAGTTGAATGCTTTTGTGGATGGAGAGTTGTCGCCGGCGGAGGCCGCCCATGTCGCCGCGATCATCGCGGATGACGCGCGCATCGCGCATCGCGTGCTGCGCCTTCACCAGATGAAAGCGGCGCTCGCAGGCTTCGCGGATACAATGCCGCTGCCCGCAATTCCCGTGGCTCGGGCAAAGCGTCCATCGCATTTGCGCAGCGCTGCCGGTCTGGGTGCTGCCGCCGCATTCGTCATTGCCATGCTGATCCCGATGCCAGCATCGGGGCCCAGTGCGCCGGTGCTGGATCAGGGTTCGATTGCATGGCATGATGACTGGCTGACCCACGCAAGTGACGCGGGAGTATGGTCTTTGCCCAGTGGTTTAGACTGGGTCGAGCCAGTCATGAGTACCAGCCGGTTGCAGCTTGTCTACGTGCATCGGGGCGAGGCCATGCAGCACCTGGGGTTCAAAGGGCCGAATGCCTGTCGTCTTAGCCTGTTTGTCAGCGAGTCAGATCAGGCGCAAACGCCTCTGCGGCTGACACTGGCCGAAGATCGTCAGTACGCCGCTTGGCAAACTGGCGGGTTTGCCTTCGAGATGGTGGCACGCGACATGGCGCCGGCGCGGTTCGCGACGGTTGCCACAGGTCTGAGAGACGGCAGCGCGCGGCATGGGGCCGATGCGTCGCTTCACATTGCCTTGGCACAGACCGCGACACTTCCCTGCTCTGCCTGAAAAAAATAATCTTCCGATGGAATAAACATTATCCCGCTGACGTCCCTTATACTGAGGGACCCTGCGACAATTTGTCCAAGACCCTCTGATTTTGGCACTGCTCATGGGAGGATGAACTTCATGCCACGGAAAGAACGCGGGCTTATCGAGCTTTACAATGACGATCCTGAACGCGCGGAATACCTTGTATTCGGTCGCAAAGCCGGGCCAGATCGGCGCGGTTTTCTGAAAGGTGCAGGACTGGCCTCTATGGGGGCGGTTCTGGGGACGACGATACCGTTCAGTGCCAATATGCCAGCCGGACTGATGCCAGCCGCTTTGGCCGAGACCATTAATGAGTTCTCCTTTGATTCCAAGCATGCAGACATGATCATGCACAATGATCGCCCGGTCAATGTCGAGGCTGCGGTGCATCTGCTTGATGACGATATCACACCTGCCGCAAAACATTTCATCCGCAATAATGGCACGATGCCAATGCCGATGAGCAAGGCAGATTGGCGGCTGACAATCGATGGCGAGGTGAATGAAGAGCTGGAACTCAGCTATGACCAGTTGATGAACGATTTCGAGCACGTCACCTTCCGTGCCCAGCTTGAATGTGGCGGCAATGGCCGCGCCGGGTTCAACCCACTGCCGCGGGGCAATCCGTGGACAATCGGTGCCATCGGGAATGCCGAATGGACCGGCGTTCGCGTATCCGACATCCTGCGGCGCGCCGGGCTGAAGCCTTCTGCGGTCTACACGGGGCATTACAGCTATGACGAGCATTTGTCCGGCGATCCTGACCGTCCCGCAATCTCGCGCGGTGGCCCGATAGACAAGATGATGGACCCGCATACCATTGTTGCGATCAAGATGAACGGCGAGGACATCCCAATTGAGCACGGCTATCCTGCACGTATCGTTGCGCCTGGCTGGGCAGGATCGGTCAGCCAGAAATGGGTGACGCGCATTTGGGTACGCGACCGCGAACATGATGGACCGGGTATGACCGGCCTGAGCTACCGCGTGCCGCGCCACCCTGTCGAAGCAGGGGCTGAAGTGCCACATGAAGATATGATGGTGATGGGGTCAATGATCGTGAAATCTGCGATCACGAATCCTGTGGCCGGGGCGGAAGTCCGCGCGGGGGCACCTTTTGAAATCCGGGGGCAGGCCTGGGCCGGTGATAACCATGTCGTCCGGATGGAAACGTCGATCGATTTCGGTGCGACCTGGCAGACGGCTGAACTGCATGCGCCCGCAAACCGGTATTCATGGCAGCGCTGGCAGCAGACAGTCATCCCGCCAATGGCTGGGTATTACGAGGTCTGGGCACGTGCGACCGACAACCATGGTAACAGTCAGCCCATGGTCGTCCCGGGTTGGAACCCGCGCGGGTATCTCAACAATGCCTGCCATCGTATTCACTTCACCGCCGTGTAAGGAACGACACTTCACATGAACAGATATCTTTCTACTTGCGGGGCGGCCCTGGCCGCCCTGTTTCTGGCCGCGCCGCTTGGG
>SKWJ01000247.1 GCA_007128995.1 Paracoccaceae bacterium | reverse complement strand
ATCTGATGCGACAATGTCCGCAGGGGCTTTGCCGCAGGAATGCGCGCTTTCAGACATGTTGTGGCAGCATGCGCCTGCGCCCGAAAACCGGCCCCGCGCAGTGTCCCCGTCAGATCTGGGCGGAACGAAGGCCCTTGCCGGCGAGGCAGCGGAAGAGGCTGAGGACGCACGCCTGCGCGGCACCGCACTGCATCTGCTGCTGGAGCATCTGCCCTTGTGGCCGCGCCAGAACTGGCAGGACAGCGCGCGCACATTGCTCGCGACCCTAGAGGGCGGCATCCCATCCAGCATATCGGCTCTTGTAGAAGAGGCCGCACGCGTCCTTGATGAACCGGCGCTTGCGCCGCTTTTCGCTTCGGGGACGCTGGCGGAAGTGGAAATCTCGGCCACTCTTGGGGGCAGGACGCTTTTCGGTGTGATCGACAGGCTGATCGTGCAGGATGACAATGTTCTGGCAGTCGACTTCAAGTCGAACCGGCTTGTCCCGCACGATGTCGCTGATGTTCCCGAAGGTTTGTTGCGCCAAATGGCGGCCTATCAGCATGGGCTCGCACAGGTATTTCCGGGCCGAAGGATTCGGGTCGCACTGCTATGGACCGCGGTCCCCGAGGTCATGGAATTGCCTGATCCGATCTTGCAGGCAGCGTTGTATCGGGCAGAGCTTGAATCCGGCGCGGCACAGGCATAGTTAGAAATCGAACGATTTGCCAGATTGGAGAGACCGATGCCCACAGTAGCCGTTACCGATTCTACCTTTGACGCCGAAGTGCGGAAATCCGATATCCCGGTGGTCGTCGACTTCTGGGCCGAATGGTGCGGTCCGTGCAAGCAGATCGGACCCGCGCTTGAAGAACTGGCTGCCCAATACGATGGCCGCGTGAAGATTGCCAAGGTCAATGTCGACGAAAACCCCGATACGGCGGCTTCAATGGGCATTCGCGGAATTCCGGCCCTGTTCCTGTTCAAGGATGGGCAAGTGGTCTCCAACAAGGTTGGCGCAGCCCCCAAATCGGCACTGCAAAGCTGGATTGAAGACGCGGTCTGATCGCGCTGCTTTTAGGTAAGGATCATTCATTGGTCCCACTGTGGCGAGGCAGTCGCCACAGTCTCACCTACCATGATCTCGACGACAACAAGAGGGCGAGATGAGCGATTTTCCCGGCTGGCATGGCACGACGATCGTGGCTGTGCGTCGCAATGGCGAAGTGGTCGTCGCTGGTGACGGTCAGGTGTCCTTGGGTCAGACTGTTATCAAGGGCAGCGCGCGCAAGGTGCGGCGGCTGTCGCCGGGGGGGCATGAAGTCATTGCAGGCTTTGCCGGGTCGACTGCCGATGCCTTCACGCTCTTGGAGCGGCTTGAAGCGAAACTCGAAGCATCACCAGGCCAGCTTGCCCGTGCCTCGGTTGAACTGGCAAAAGACTGGCGCACCGACAAGTATCTTCAAAAGCTTGAAGCAATGCTGATCGTCAGCGATGGCACGGATATGTTTGTGATCACTGGCGCCGGTGATGTGCTGGAGCCGGAACATGACGTCGCGGCGATTGGCTCTGGGGGCAATTTCGCACTCGCTGCTGCGCGCGGGTTGATGGAAACGGAATTGAGCGCCGAAGATGTGGCGCGCCGCGCGATGGCGATTGCAGCGGATATCTGCGTTTACACGAATGGCAATCTGACAGTGGAGAAGATCAGCCAATGACCGACCTGACCCCCCGCGAGATTGTCTCGGAACTTGATCGATTTATCATTGGTCAGAAAGAGGCGAAACGCGCGGTTGCGGTGGCGCTGCGCAGCCGTTGGCGGCGCAAGCAGTTGCCGGCTGACCTGCAGGAAGAAGTCTACCCCAAGAACATCCTGATGATCGGCCCCACCGGTGTAGGCAAAACCGAAATAAGCCGCCGTCTGGCAAAACTTGCCAAGGCGCCCTTCATCAAGGTCGAGGCCACAAAATTTACCGAAGTGGGCTATGTCGGGCGCGATGTGGAACAGATTATCCGCGATCTTGTCGATAGTGCCATCGCCATGACTCGCGCACAGATGCGCGAGGATGTGCACGCAAGCGCGCAAAAATCCGCGGAAGAGCGTGTCATTTCCGCTCTGGCAGGTGAGAATGCCCGCGATGCCACACGCGATATGTTCCGCCGCAAACTACATGCCGGCGAGTTGGATGACACAATCATCGAGATCGAGGTGGCAGATACCAGCAACCCGATGGGTGGCATGTTCGATATACCTGGCCAACCCGGGGCCGGACAGATGATGAATCTGGGTGAACTGTTCGGCAAGGCCCTTGGGGGGCGCACCACGCGCAAGAAGGTGACTGTGCGTGAAAGTCATGACCTGCTCTTGTCTGAAGAGGCTGACAAGCTTCTGGATGATGAGGCGGTGAAGCTTGCAGCACTGACTGCGGTTGAACAGAACGGTATCGTCTTTCTGGATGAAATTGACAAAGTCTGCGCGAAATCCGAAATGCGCGGTGCCGATGTCAGCCGTGAGGGTGTGCAGCGCGATTTGCTGCCCCTGATCGAGGGGACGACTGTCAGTACGAAGCACGGCCCGGTAAAGACCGACCACATTCTGTTCATCGCATCGGGGGCATTTCATGTCGCCAAACCATCAGATCTTTTGCCTGAGCTTCAGGGGCGTCTGCCGATCAGAGTGGAACTGCGCGCCCTCACCGAGCAGGATTTTATTCGCATCCTGACAGAAACCGACAATGCCCTCACCCGCCAGTACACTGCGTTGATGGCGACCGAGAATGTCGAGATTACCTTCAACCCGGACGGGATTTCGGCCTTGGCAAAAATTGCGGCCGAGGTGAACCAGTCCGTTGAAAATATCGGCGCGCGCAGATTGTATACTGTGATGGAGCGTGTGTTTGAGGAAATCTCATTTCATGCGCCGGATCGTGCAGGGCAGACGCTGATCGTCGATGCAAGCTTTGTAGAAAAGAATCTCGGGGATCTGTCACGTTCGGCTGACCTCAGCCGTTATGTGCTGTAAGCTCTGCACTGGACGGACGCGCTTCTTTTCTTATATAACTGGTCAGGAATAGCGGGGCATCGCCCTGCAGGGACCTTTAGCGGAGGGCGCGAGGATGAGCGGCGGACAGAATGAAGGCGACTTGCTGATCAAGCCTTCCAGCACGGAACACCCCCTTTACGACTCTGTGGTCGAGGCGTGCAAGACAGTCTATGACCCCGAGATCCCGGTCAATATCTATGATCTTGGCCTGATTTACACGATCACGATCAATGACGCAGGCGAGGTGGCGGTTATCATGACTCTCACAGCGCCAGGTTGCCCGGTCGCAGGCGAGATGCCTGGTTGGGTGTCTGATGCAATAAGTGCTGTCCCGGGCGTGCAATCGGTCGAGGTGGAGATGACCTTTGACCCGCAATGGGGCATGGATATGATGTCAGACGAAGCGCGGCTGGAATTGGGGTTCATGTAATGGACGCACCCTTGTCCGAACGTGACAAGATGCTTTCGGGAGCGCCTTATGATCCGGCTGATCCAACACTGGTTGCCATAAGGCGCCAAGCGCAAGGGTTGATGCGAAGCTATAACCAGACCATTGATGGCGATCCCCTGCGCGCAGTCCTGTTGCCGGAACTTCTCGGAACATGGAGCGAGGCTGTGATCCGGGCACCATTTCATGTTGATTACGGACAGAACATCCATTTCGCGCCCGGGTGTTTCGTGAATTTCAACTGTGTCATTCTGGATGTCTGTGAGGTTCGGATTGGGGCACGCACTCAGGTTGGCCCGAATGTCCAGATCCTGACAGCAGATCATCCGCGCGACAGTGCAGCGCGCGCGCGCGGCGAGGAATGGGGCAGGCCGATCT
>SKWJ01000398.1 GCA_007128995.1 Paracoccaceae bacterium | reverse complement strand
TTGGTCACGTCGATTGCCGATGTGTTGGGTGTATTGATCTATTTCACTATTGCCGCGCAGTTGCTGGGTCTCTGAGCGGGTTGCATTCAAGCGCATCTGCCGCTACCCGAAGCACCAAGGTCAACGCGACACAAGAGGCAGGACATGGACGCTATCGCAGAGCTGCGCGGCAAGTATCTGGAACAGGTGGCCAAGGCCGTTGATATAAATGGACTTGAGGGCGTGCGTCTGGCTGCGCTGGGCAAGAAAGGCGAGATCAGCGCGAAGATGCGCGAACTGGGCCAGATGAGCGCAGAAGACCGCCTGATCGCGGGTCCTGCCCTCAATGGGTTGAAGTCAGAGATTGACGCCGCGCTCAAGGCGCGACGTGCGGCGCTTGAAGATGCCGAACTTGACGCCCGGCTTCAGGGCGAATGGCTGGATGTCACGCTGCCAGGGCGCCCAAGGCCGCAGGGAACGATCCACCCGATCAGTCAGGTGATGGAAGAACTGACGGCGATCTTTGCCGATATGGGTTTCTCGGTCGCCGAAGGGCCGCAGATCGAATCGGACTGGTATAACTTCGACGCGCTCAATATTGCGCCGGAACACCCGTCCCGCCAGGAAATGGACACGTTCTATATGCATCGTGCCGCAGATGACCATCGTCCGCCGCATGTGCTGCGCACCCATACCAGCCCTGTACAGATCCGCGCAATGCAGACCCAAGGTGCGCCGATCCGCGTCATTGCGCCTGGGCGGGTCTATCGCATGGATATGGACCAGACGCACACTCCGATGTTCCATCAGGTCGAGGGCTTGGCGATCGACCGTGATATCACCATGGCGCAGTTGAAATGGACGCTGGAAGAATTCTGCCGTGCCTTTTTCGAGGTAGAGGAAGTAGAGTTGCGCTTCCGGGCGTCGCACTTTCCCTTCACCGAGCCATCGGCCGAAGTCGATATCCGCTGTTCCTGGGAAGGGGGGCAGTTGAAGATCGGGGAAGGCAACGACTGGCTCGAAATCCTTGGTTCCGGGATGGTGCACCCGCATGTGCTGCGGTCGGGCGGGATTGATCCAGAGAAATGGCAAGGCTTTGCTTTCGGTATGGGAATCGATCGCATTGCGATGCTGAAATATGGTATCCCCGATCTGCGCGCCTTCTTCGAGTCCGATCTGCGCTGGTTGCGTCATTACGGCTTTGCGGCGCTTGATCAGCCTGGCCTTGCGGCAGGGCTCAGTCGCTGAGCCGCGCCTCAACTGTTTTTCGTGCGACGGGATTTTTCAAAAGGCAGAACGCCTTTTGATGCGGTTCGATTGAACGGCGTCAGCCCTTGAAACTGCCTTCAAAAGTGCTTCTACGGGTTTCCAAACGAAATAAGCCCCCGACATGCGGGGGCTTATTTGTATCTTCAGAATGGTCAGCAGCTGTAATACATGGCGTATTCGACAGGGTGGGGGGTATGCTCATAGGCATAGACCTCTTCCCATTTCAGGTCGATATAGGCCATGATCTGGTCCTTCGTGAATACATCTCCGGCCAGCAGGAAGTCGTGATCGGCAGCCAGACTGTCGAGGGCTTCGCGCAAGCTTGCGCAGACAGTCGGAATACCCTCCAGCTCTTCTGGCGGCAGGTCATAAAGATCCTTGTCAGATGCAGGGCCCGGATCAATCTTGTTCTTGATCCCGTCAATTCCTGCCATCAACAGTGCGGCAAAGGCCAGATAAGGGTTGGCGGAGGGGTCGGGGAAGCGCGCTTCGACACGCTTGGCCTTGGCGCTTTCTGTCCACGGTATCCGGATGCAGCCCGAACGGTTGCGTGCCGAATAGGCGCGCAAGACAGGCGCTTCAAAACCGGGGATCAGGCGTTTGTAGCTGTTGGTCGATGGGTTTGTGAACGCATTCAGTGTCTTCGCATGCTTCAGCAGGCCACCGATGAACCAAAGTGCCTCTTGGCTGAGATCTGCGTATTTGTCCCCTGCAAAAAGCGGTTTCCCGTCTTTCCAGATTGACATGTTGACATGCATGCCAGTGCCATTGTCGCCCTTGACAGGTTTCGGCATGAAGGTTGCTGTCTTGCCATAGGCATCTGCAACATTCTTGATCACATACTTGTATTTCATCAATTCGTCAGCCTGCTTGGTCAGCGAGCTGAAGATCAGACCAAGTTCATGCTGCGCCGACGCCACTTCGGTATGATGCTTGTCGACCTTCATCCCCATGTCTTTCATGGTGGTCAGCATTTCCGAGCGCATATCCTGATTGGCATCGGTCGGGTTCATGGCAAAATAATGCCCCTTTACGCCGGGCCGGTGGCCAGAGTTCCCATGCTCGTAATCAGTGTCAGTATTCCAGGCGGCTTCTTCTGCATCTACCTCGAAACTGACCTTGTTGATCTTGTCGCTGAACTTGACGCTGTCGAAAACAAAGAATTCGGCTTCGGGCCCAAAATAGGACACATCGCCAATACCCGTCGATTTCAGATAGGTTTCGGCTTTCTGCGCCGTACCGCGCGGGTCGCGCTCATATGGCTCATTTGTATCCGGCTCCACGATGGACGCGTGAATAGCGAGCGTTTTCTCAGCGTAGAACGGATCGATATAGGCAGAATCGTAATCGAAAACCAGCTTCATGTCCGAAGCTTCAATGCCCTTCCAGCCTGGAACCGAAGATCCATCAAACATGAAGCCTTCTTCCAGAAAATCTTCATCAACCAGATCGCCGACAATGGTCACGTGCAGCATGCGGCCGCGCGGATCGACAAAGCGGATATCCAGATATGCGATGTCTTCGTCTGTCATAAGTTTGAGAACGTCAGCTGAACTCATGTCGTTTTCCCTTTGTTTTTGGAGAGTGTTCGGGGCACTGTCGGCCCTGAATTTCGCTACGCGTCAAAGCGCGTCGTCGCCGCTTTCGCTGGTCCGGATCCGGATCGCTTGTTCAACATGGCTGACGAAAATCTTGCCATCGCCGATCTTGTCGGTCCGCGCGGCGGCGACAATCGCCTCGACAGCGCCCTCAACCTGATCATCCGGCAATACGACCTCGATCTTCACCTTTGGCAGAAAGTCGACCACATATTCTGCCCCGCGATACAATTCAGTATGGCCTTTCTGCCGTCCGAAGCCTTTGACCTCGACGACGGACAGGCCCTGAACGCCGACATCCTGCAGCGCTTCCTTGACCTCGTCCAATTTGAAAGGCTTGATGATCGCCTCGATCTTCTTCATGCCTCGCTCCCATGTCCTCACCAGCCTTAGCGCCAGCCTGCCAATGTCAGATCATTTTCAACTTCGCACGACAATCTGATAGGGTGCTTCCTGCTTGCCACGCTTAGTGAAAAGAATAAAAAGTTTAATAATTAGGCAAGAAGCTAATAAAGTAAGCATAAAAGAAATACAAGGTCTGCGAGAATGAACGAAATCCTGTCATCTGCACAAATGCGCGCCATTGAGCAGGCCGCTATCGAGTCGGGCGCAGTGTCGGGGCTTGCCCTGATGGAGCGTGCGGGCGCGGGTGTCGTGGCGGCGGTTCTGCGCAATTGGCCTGAGATCGCACAGCGGGCGCTGGTTCTATGCGGACCGGGAAATAACGGGGGGGATGGCTATGTAATTGCCCGGTTGCTTGCAGATCTTGGCTGGAATGTCACGGTTTGGGCGCCACTTCCACCCACCACGGCAGATGCGCAGGTCAATGCCAGAGCCTGGGGCCTGCGTGGTGGCCTCTCTCACGTATCAGAGCCCGAGTTTACGGCTGACACGCTGGTCATTGACGCGTTGTTTGGAACCGGGCTGAAGCGGTCTTTAGATGCAATGTTGCTGCGCCCGCTGTTACGCGCGCAAGCGATCGGTGCGCGCATCGTCGCCATTGATATCCTGTC
>SKWJ01000195.1 GCA_007128995.1 Paracoccaceae bacterium | reverse complement strand
GGGCTTTGCGCCAAAAAAGGCCGGGCTCCAGAGGCAGAGATCAGCGCGTTTTCCTTCTTCGATACTGCCGATATGGCGACTGATCCCATGAACGATGGCCGGATTGATAGTATATTTCGCAATATAGCGACGGACGCGCAGATTGTCATTTGCGCCCTGCTCTTCTGGCAAACGGCCACGCTGCATCTTCATCTTGTGGGCCGTCTGCCATGTGCGCGTGATCACTTCACCGACCCGTCCCATGGCCTGACTGTCGGAAGAGAGGACCGAGAACGCGCCAATATCGTGAAGGATATCTTCGGCCGCGATTGTCTCGCGGCGGATACGAGACTCGGCAAAAGCCACATCCTCTGGCACCTTCCGGTCGAGGTGATGGCATACCATCAGCATGTCGAGATGCTCTTCGATCGTGTTGACTGTATAAGGCATGGTCGGGTTGGTCGATGAGGGCAGGATATTCTGGCTGCTCACCACCTTGATGATATCAGGCGCATGTCCGCCGCCTGCGCCTTCGGTATGAAACGCATGAATCGTACGCCCGCCAATTGCTTTGAGCGTATTCTCCACAAACCCCGATTCATTGAGGGTATCTGTGTGTATCATGACCTGAATGTCAGTATCTTCGGCAACACTCAGGCAGCAGTCGATCGCAGCGGGGGTTGTGCCCCAGTCTTCATGCAGCTTGAGCGCACATGCGCCCGCCTGCACCTGCTCCAGCAACGCGCCCGGCAGTGAAGCATTGCCCTTGCCGGCGAAGGCAAGGTTCATCGCAAAAGCGTCCGCTGCCTGCAGCATGCGCCCCAGATGCCACGGACCCGGTGTGCATGTGGTGGCCAGCGTGCCATGCGCGGGTCCGGTTCCGCCGCCGAGCATGGTTGTCAGCCCCGAATGCAGCGCGTCGTCAATCTGTTGCGGGCATATGAAATGGATATGTGCATCAAATCCACCTGCCGTCAGGATTTTGCCTTCGCCTGCAATGATTTCGGTTCCAGGGCCGATGATGACATCGACACCCGGTTGTGTATCGGGATTGCCCGCCTTGCCGATCTTGTGGATGCGCCCATCGCGCAAGCCTAGATCGGCTTTGTAGATCCCGGTGTGATCCACGATCAATGCATTCGTGATGACCGTATCCATTGCCCCTTGGGCGCGGGTCAACTGGCTTTGACCCATGCCATCGCGAATGACCTTGCCACCACCGAACTTGACCTCATCGCCATATTGCAAGGCATTTGACCCTTGTCCGCCGCCCGAGCGCTCTGCAATCAGGTCGCGCTCGACTTCAATAATCAATTCGGTATCGCCCAGACGTACCTTGTCGCCCACAGTTGGGCCATACATGTCTGCATAGGCATTGCGCGAAATCCGGTACGACATCAAAGCGCTCCCATTACTTTGCCATTGAACCCATAAACAACCCGGTCACCGCCATAGGGCACCAGACGAACTTCGCGCGTCTGGCCCGGCTCGAAACGAACTGCTGTTCCGGCGGGTATATCCAAACGCTGCCCGCGCGCGGCGTCCCGGTCAAAGGCCAGTCCTGGATTGGCTTCGGCAAAGTGGTAATGACTGCCGACCTGAACTGGCCTGTCGCCAGTATTGGAAACCTCCAGCACGGTTACCGGTTGGCCAGAATTAATCTCGATCTCACCCTCTGGGCAGATAATCTCACCGGGGATCATGGCTTAGTCCTTCTCGCGGATCGGATGGTGCACAGTGACAAGCTTCGTGCCATCGGGAAAGGTGGCCTCGACCTGAACAGAATGAATCATGTCTGGTATTCCGGGCATGCATTGATCCGCGGTAATGACATGGGCACCCGCCTGCATCAGATCGGCAACCGTGCGCCCGTCACGCGCGCCCTCGATCACGAAATCGGTAATAAGCGCAATTGCTTCAGGGTGGTTTAGTTTCACACCGCGCGCCAGCCTGTTGCGTGCAACCATCGCAGCCAGCGAAACAAGCAACTTGTCTTTTTCTCTTGGGGTCAGATTCATCGGTTATCCTCAGTTTTGCCAGACGCGCGGCAGCGGTGCACCGCGCAGGAGCGTCAGGATCGCGGTAAGTTGTCTGCGCAAAGGCAAGCCGTCATTTGCCAGAAAACGTATGATAAGGCGGCCCGTTGTCGCTGAAGCAGCCGCACGCACGCCTTGGCAGACCAGCGCATTGCGTGCGGCGTCAAGCAACCGTTCTGCATCGGGCGCGACAAGAACAACAGTCGCCAACGCGCGCGCGCCATTCAATCCAGCCTTGGTTGCGAGCAGACGCCCGGTATCAAGCTTCAGGGCTTCGAAGTGAACTGGGCGCCCCCCGCTGGAGATCACGCGCGTGTCACAGAAATCGACTGTGCTGACAGTTTCGCCCATGGCAGCACGACCTAGGATTACCGTTTCCGCCATCAGACAGCTTGCACCAGGCGCAAGAATGATTTCGGTTTTCCGCTGCGCTTGCGCATTATCAAACAGGATCGTTTCCTGCGGCAACCAATCAAGATGTGCGCCAGATGCCACTTGCATCGACACTTTTATCAGCGCCCTACCGCTCGTGCTTCGATACACACGTTCTGCGGTCTGGGTTGTGCCGCTGACGACCGCGTCAGGACCGACGGTCAGCGCATATTCCAAAATATCGCCCCCAGTCAGCCCCCCTGATGTGTTGAGAAACACAGCTTCACATTCACCCAGAATGATCGCCTTGGCCGATCCCGACTGATAAAGATCACGCAACCGGGTTTTGCCAGCGGCACATGCGAAGCGAGCGCCTGCCTTCCCATTACTGCGTTGATGAAAGTGAATTGATTGCTGCGCTGTCATGTCCCCGCCCTCTGATCTTGATTTGCGCTGTACGCTGACAAGTGCAATTCGAGTTGCTGTGCAGAACACTGAATGAAGGCCGGGTCGGTGGCCGTATGATTAATGATTGCACTTTTCGCACACGAATTAAGCGTATCTGAAGCCGATGCGCCATCCCTTAAACTATCGAACCTGTCCAGACAGAACCGCCCCAACCAAGCGGGCCTTGCTCCTGATCGGGATGAATGGCAGTTTCGGCGGATTGGACGCAGAGGAAGACATGAAGATAGCAAGTTTCAACATTAATGGGGTCAAGGCACGCGGCCCGGCGCTCGCGCGATGGCTGGACAGTGCGAAGCCTGATCTGGCGGTGCTTCAGGAAATCAAATCCACCGATGAGAGCTTCCCGCGCGCGTTGATAGAAGACCGGGGGTACAATCTTGAAACGCATGGGCAAAAAGGTTTCAATGGTGTTGCCATTCTGTCGAAACTGCCCCTTGAAGATGTCATACGCGGACTGCCCGGCGATGAAGATGACCTTCAGGCGCGCTGGATAGAGGCGAGCGTCAGCACATCGGCCGGAGTGCTGAAAGTGGTCGGATTGTATCTGCCCAATGGCAACCCAGTCGAGACACAGCAAGATGGCAGCCCTATTCCGGGGGGCAAATACGCTTACAAATGTGCATGGATGGCACGGATGGAAAAACGGTTGCGCGCCTTACTCGACCTTGAAATTCCGCTTGCTGTGATGGGGGATTACAACATCATCCCGCAGGCGATGGATGCCGCGCGCCCTGATGCCTGGAAAGATGATGCGTTGTTTCGTCTGCAGTCCCGGAAGGCATTTCGACGCATGCTCAATCTTGGAATGACAGAAGCATTTCGCACGCGCCACCCTGATCCAGGGCATTACACCTTCTGGGATTACCAGGCCGGTGCTTTCGAACGCAATGACGGGATTAGGATTGATCATATTCTACTGAACGCCTACGCAGCTGATCTGCTTCAGGAATGTCAGATAGACGCGGATACGCGCGCGCAGGAAAAGCCCTCTGACCATGTCCCGATCTGGGCT
>SKWJ01000220.1 GCA_007128995.1 Paracoccaceae bacterium | reverse complement strand
CTGGTCCGGATCCGACACCGACGATCCTGTAACCGAGCCCTCGCAACAGGGAGATTAGGTGTTTGCGTACCAGCGTGTCGTCTTCGACCACCAGGATTCTCTCCTCCCCACCAACAAGTTGACTGCCAGCTTCTGGAATCTGGTCTGGAGCGAACGCGCCGGACGCGCGCGGGAAATACAGCTTGACCGAAGTACCCTCACCCGGCGCGGAGTAAACGTGGACGTATCCACCCGATTGCTTAACGAAGCCGTAGACCATGCTCAGCCCCAGCCCGGAGCCCTTGCCAACCTCCTTCGTGGTAAAGAAAGGCTCGAAAATACGCGACAGAACGTCCTCCGGGATGCCCCTCCCTGTGTCGGTGATGGCGATCATGACATACTGGCCAGGGACGACGTTATATCCGCGGGCGGTATAATCTTGGTCAAGCGTGGCATTGGCCGTCTCGATTGTAAGGCGTCCGCCTTCCGGCATCGCGTCGCGGGCATTCAGTGACAGATTGAGTATCGCAGCGTCGAGTTGCGCGGAGTCGATTTCAGTCATCCAAAGTCCATCCGAGCAGTCAAACCGGATATCGATATTTTCGGACAAGGTGCGCCGCAATAGACCGTCTGACCCGCGGATCAGGAGGTTTACATCAATCAATTGCGGCTTCAGAGGCTGCTTACGCGAGAAGGCGAGCAGCCGGTTGGTCAATTCGGCGCCGCGTTCAGCAGCGGTGACAATCATCTCGGCAAATTTGCGCTGCTGATCAAAGAGATCCTCGACGAGAATCTCGGCATTGCCCAGAATTACCGTCAACAAATTGTTGAAGTCGTGCGACACGCCGCCAGTTAACTGCCCCACCGCTTCGAGCTTCTGGGACTGGCGCAGCCGGTTCTCTGTGTCGCGCTTGGCGGTGACATCGGACATGCTGCCTGTAATGCGAACCGCCTTGCCGTGGGCGTCGCGGATGACAAAGGCGCGGTTGACGACAGTCAGCGGATGTCCGTCTGCATGCATGAAACGATATTCCTCGGTCCAGCTGTTGGATGAGCCTGCAAGCACAGCATCAACACTTTCCAGAACCCGCTTCTTGTCCTCGGGGTGTATCCGGTTGATCCAGGATTCGGGGCCGGGCTCCACCTGCACGGGGTCGTAGCCGAATGTCGATTGCAGACTTTCGTTCCACCATTGCGTATCAGCGATCATGTCCCAGTCCCAGATTGCGTCGTTCGTGGCCTTCGTCACCAGGGAAAATCGCTCCTGGCTGACGCAGAGCTCCGCCTCCGCGCGGCATCGCGCGACGGCCTCCCACAACCGCTCAGCCACGCTTTCCGTCAGCTTGACGTCCGTAGAGTGCCACTCTTGCAGATTGGAGAAGTGAACCCCGAAGATGGCCTTCAGGCGCCCCTCTTTCACCAATGGGACATTCACGAGGCTGGCGATGCCAAGCTCTCCGAGCGCAGAAAGTGGGCCATTTCCCTGGATGTGCGCATACTCATGAACGTTCTCAATGACCAGTGTCCGCCCTTCTTTCAGGTGGTCCAGAAACAGACGTCCGAAATCCTCGACGCAATAGCCTTCGATTCGCTCCGTCACTTTCCGATTGCGCCAGACGCGCGGTAGGATCAGGTGCCCGTCGCTGTCATCAATGTCGGCGTAGAAAACTTGGGCCGCGTCCAGTCGCTTGCCAAGCGCCTCGCAGGTCATGTCGATGAGCTTTTCCGGTCTGGTCTCTCCGCGCTGCCGATCGAGCAGGTCAAGAACAAAACCGCGCCGGGCCGCCCGTGCATTTTCCTGCCGCTTGGCCGCCCGCTCGTCTGTCAGGTCATCGATCGCCAGCAGGATAAGCTGGTGGGAGTTTATTCGGCGCGCGTTCAGCATCATGACGCGATGCCCGATATCCTCGAAGTCATGTTCGACCTCGAAGCCGTTGAATGTATCGTTATCGGGCAGAACCTCCTCGAGCAGTTTGCGCAGTTTGGGAATGTCCCACTGATCGTTGCCGAGCTGATAGACAAGCCGACCTTGGGTCTCCTCGCGGTCGACCGAGAATGTTTGGTAGAATGTTTCGTTTGCCCTGAGCACCTTCAGGTCCTTGTCTAGGACCAGGAAGGACACGGGTGCCGCGTCGATGATAATCTCGGCCAGATGCTTCTGCCGCTCCGTCTCGCGGCGTTGATCCTCCTGCCGGGTGATGTCGTCAATCGACAGCAGTATCAGCTCGGGGTCGCGTTCTGGGATCAGACGCGCGTTGATCATCAAGGTACGCTGACCCATGGACCCAAAACTGTGCTCGACCACGAAGTCATCGACGATCCCGCTGTTTGGAAGGATTTCCTCTAGCAACTCGCGCAGCCTAGGGATGTCCCACTGACCGTTGCCGAGATCGTAGATGATGCGTCCTTCGGTATTGTCCGACCCGACGTCGAACGTATCGAAGAACGCCTTGTTGGCCCCCTGCACCACAAGGTTGCAGTCCAGAACAACGAATGGATGACGCATGGTTTTCAATATGGACTGCGCATCAAGGTAGCTCATAGGCAGGCTATGATCCTTCTCGCGCTCTGCGGTGCAATCGTCGCGGTTATTCAATTTCATCCCCTGAATTAGGTGGGCAGTAGGCTTTGATTTCGTACTAAACACTGAACTTGAACGTCGGGATGCTCGTTGCGTTCCAGACATGGTCGTCGAAATTGCCCTTAGGCTCAGCACCCATAGATTTCTGCTGTGCGACAAGTTTCATGGTTCAAAAACAAACGATGAACATGTCTCATTTTTTCTGGTTGTCCGATGCACAGATGGCGCGCCTTTAGCCCAATTTCCCGAAGTCAAACGACAGTCTCGGCGCAGGAAGTGACGCAAAATGTCCGGAAACCGGGAACGCAATTCGCCTCAGCAGGCTTTCCTTTAGGTGGCACGGTGATTCGGCCACCCGCGCGTAGCGTGGACATTTCAAGAAAGGAACAAGCACATGTTAACACCCACTAAAACCTTATTACTGGCGACCGCTGCCGCCATTTCGATGCCGGCGCTGGCGACCGCTGCGACTCTCGTGTCCACAACCAATCTCGTCGCCAACGCGAACTACGCCCTCACAAGCGTCATTTCGCCGGGCGAAAGAATCGAGTTCCGTTTTTTCGTGATGGAGGATCTGGAAATCGATGACTTCTCGGTTTCGGGCACAGGCACTGATTTCGAGGAAGATCTTCTCGAAATCACCTATGGGCTGACGAATCCGCCTACAGAGAATTTTTCGGTGTTTCAGAACATCGGATCTGCGGCGGCCGCCTTCGGGTTCCTTGACGGGGCGATCTTTCAGGCGGGCAGCACGTTTTCGTTCTTCTTCGGAGACGGAATCGACAATGACGTCGGTGTGACCGTGTCGTTCGAAACCGGGACGATCGCGCCGATTCCGTTGCCGGCCTCGGGCCTGCTGATGCTGCCGGTCCTGCTTGGCGGTGGCTTCGCCGCGTGGCGCCGTCGCAGAGGGCAGAAGGCAGCAGCCTGATTGGATGAAAAGGCTGATCTGACGGATCAGCAGGGTCGGCACCTTTCCCGGAAGGTGCCGACCTTTTTCGATAAAATGTCACAGTAAAAGGGCGTGACGGGCCGCAACCTGAATGTGCGTGCAGTGTCCTCGCCTGTGAATCAGCATGCAAAAGTGGGTGTGACTCAGTTTTGGTGCAGGTTCGGACGCTCCAAGTCAGGTTTCTGCAACGAGCCGTGCCCTGAGCAGATCGATGTTGGCGCGGCCAACCCAGCGGATCACGCTCATGGCGCCAACGATCAGCAGGCGGCGGATGTCGGTCTGGCCCATCTTGCTGACCGAACCAAGCCTGGCCTTTCCGCCCGTTGACCTTTGCCTGGGCACCAAGCCCAGCCAGGCGGCGAAGTTGCG
>SKWJ01000225.1 GCA_007128995.1 Paracoccaceae bacterium | reverse complement strand
GTCGCATTGTCACATTTCGACTTCGGGTTACGAAAACCTGCGACAGGCGAGGACGATTTTTTGGGACAGAAATATTGAAACGTTCTGATCGGGAAAAGGAACTCAGCAGACGCATGATCAGCCGGCGCGCGCTGATGATGGGGGGGCTTCATCTGGGCATATCCGGCGTGCTGTTGTGGCGGCTGCGCGATATGCAGTTGATCCAGGCCGAGCAATTCCGACTGTTGGCCGAGGAAAACCGCATCAACCTGCGTCTGTTGCCGCCGACGCGCGGGCTGATCTATGATCGCAACGGAGTTCTTCTGGCAGGGAATGAACAAAATTACCGTGTCGTCATCAAGCGTGACGATGCTGGCGATATCGATCTTGTCCTTTCAAGATTGGCGCGCCTGATCAATCTGAGCGATGAAGAGATTGACCGTGCCAGACGCGACATGCTGCGCAACAGACCTTTTGTCCCGGTCACTGTTGCCGAGCGGCTGACCTGGGAGGAAATCAGTCGTGTTGCCACCAATGCCCCCGCCCTGCCCGGCGTCACCCCTGAAATGGGCCTCTCTCGGATGTATCCGCTTCGAGAAGATACAGCCCATGTTGTCGGCTATGTGGGCCCGGTCTCGGAGCGCGACCTAGAGGCTCTGGAAACCCCGGATCCGGTGCTGATGATCCCACGCTTCCAGATCGGCAAAAGCGGGGTGGAACGGATTGAAGAGGACAAGCTGCGCGGGCGCGCGGGATCGCAGCGCGTCGAGGTCAATGCAGTTGGCCGGGTGATGCGGGAACTGGACCGTGTCGAAGGTGTACCCGGTGCGAATGTTCATCTGACAATCGACGCAAAACTGCAGAATTACGCGTTGCAGCGGCTTCACGGGCAAAGCGCTGCCGCAGTCGTGATCGATGTCGAGTCAGGCGATATCCTTGCACTGGCATCGGGGCCGAGTTTTGATCCGAACTCTTTCGTGCGGGGCATATCGTCGCCAGATTTTAACGCTCTGCTCAACAATGATCACCGCCCGCTGGTCAACAAGACCGTCCAGGGCATGTATCCACCCGGTTCAACCTTCAAGATGGTGACGGCCTTGGCTGCGCTCGATGCCGGGGTGACTGATGGCCAAGAGCGTGTCTTCTGTCCCGGTCATATGGATGTGTCCGGCCATCGCTTCCATTGCTGGCGCCGTGGCGGGCATGGCCGTGTCGGGCTGGTTTCAGCGCTGTCGGAAAGCTGCGATGTCTATATGTACGAGATGGCGCAGCGTTGCGGGATCGACAAGATCAACGAGATGTCTACACGACTGGGGCTGGGCATCCGGTATGACTTGCCGATCACCTCTGTTGCGGGCGGCCTGAACCCCACGCGCGAATGGAAACGCAACAATCGCAATGCTGAATGGCGCGTCGGTGACACGGTCAACGCCTCTATCGGACAGGGATTTGTCTTGACGACCCCGCTACAACTGGCGGTCATGACGGCGCGCCTTGCGTCCAACAAGGCCATTCTGCCCCGCCTTGTGCGCGACCCGCTTGACAGGGCTGAGCGTGAGGCAGCAAGCCTTGACCTTCGGCCGGAATGGCTGCGTCTGATCCGGCGCGGCATGTATGAAACCGTCAATGACCAGCGCGGAACCGCCTATGGGTCGCGCATCATCGCAGACGGACAGGTCATGGCAGGGAAAACCGGAACCAGTCAGGTTTTCTCGATAACGCGCGCCGAACGGGATGCGGGCGTCCGGCGTCAGGAAGATCTGCCGTGGAACAGGCGCAACCACGGCCTGTTTGTCAATTTCGCCCCTTTGGACAATCCGAAAGTCGCTGTTGCAATCGTCGTGGAACATGGGGGCGGCGGGTCGTCGGCAGCCGCCCCTATCGGACGCGACATAACGCTTGCAGCCCTGAATGACGGGCGTCCCCCGCTCTCTGCCTATCCTGCACCGCAACGCAACCGCATCCATTCCGAACAGCAGGAAATGGAAGAGCGCCTGCATCGGCCAGAAAGCCTTGTGGTCAGTCGGGCATGAGCTACCTGGAATATAACACCAAGCGCATGCCAAGCGGGCTGGGCAAAGTTCTCTACCTGAACTGGCCGCTGGTTGCGTTGCTGATCGCGGTGGCATCTTATGGCTTTCTGATGCTTTACTCGATTGCCGGTGGAAGCCTGTCGCCATGGGCCGAACCCCAGATGAGACGTTTTGGTCTGGGCCTTGCGCTGATGTTTGGTGTTGCTTTCACGCCGCTCTGGTTCTGGCGTTCCATTGCAGGGCTTGCCTATGTGATATCGATACTTTTGCTTCTGGGCGTGGAGTTTTTTGGCACATTCGGGATGGGGGCAAAGCGCTGGCTTGTGGTGGGACCGTTGCGCCTGCAACCCTCGGAACTGGCGAAGATCACGACCATCCTCGCTCTTGCTGCCTATTTTGATTGGCTTGATCTCAAGAAAGTCTCGCGCCCCTTCTGGGTACTGCTTGCAGCGGCAATCGCGCTGATGCCCGCGCTCCTTGTGTTGCGTCAGCCAGATCTGGGAACCGCAATGCTGATCGCACTTGGCGGCGGTGTGGTCATTTTCGCTGCGGGTGTGCATTGGGGCTATTTCGCGGCTCTCATCGGGACTGGCATCGGCATGGTCGCAGCCGTCATGACCTCGCGCGGCACCGAGTGGCAGGTCCTGAAAGACTATCAGTACCGCCGGATAGACGCCTTTCTGGATCCGACAATCGACCCGCTGGGGGCAGGTTATCATATCAATCAATCGATGATCGCGCTGGGGTCCGGGGGCTGGTCCGGGCGCGGTTTCATGGAGGGGACACAGGCACGGCTGAACTTTCTGCCGGAAAAACACACGGATTTCATTTTCACCACACTGGCTGAGGAATTTGGCTTCGTCGGCGCATCATCGCTGCTGATGCTTTATCTGATGATCATCGGGGTCTGTCTGCTGACTGCGCTGCGAACCACAAGCCGTTTCGGGGCGTTGATGGTCATGGGTGTCATTGGCACGTTCTTCCTTTATTTTGCGGTAAACATGGCCATGGTCATGGGTCTTGCCCCTGTTGTCGGAGTGCCTTTGCCGCTAGTCTCTTTCGGAGGGTCTGCGATGATTGTGCTGTTGGTCGGGTTCGGGCTGGTACAATCAGCACATGTGCACAGGGCAAGGTTGCCATCATGACACGCAATGTCCTGTTCGCGGCCGGCGAAGAGAGTTTTGAAAAATATCGCGATCCGCTTCAGGCGGCATTCAAAGATGAAGGTCTGAAGGTGGTACTGGCAACAGACATCCCGTCACCGGATGTCGATTACATCATATACGCGCCTTCCAGCCCAGTCCGGGACTTTACCCCTTTCACCCGGTGCAAGGCGGTTTTGAACCTGTGGGCGGGGGTAGAGCGGGTTGTTGCAAATCCGACGCTGACGCAACCGCTGACCCGAATGGTTGATCCTGGACTGACAGCGGGAATGGTTGAATATGTCTGCGGCCATGCCCTGCGCTATCATCTGGGCATGGACAGATATCTGCGCGCCGCCCCCGGCAGTTGGGACGCTGTCGCCCCCCCTCTCGCCACAGAGCGGCGGATCGGTATTCTGGGGCTGGGTGAATTGGGGCGCGCCTGCGCAGGTGCGCTCTTGACGCTGGGCTTCAACATCTGCGGCTGGTCGGCAAGACCGAAGCAGATCACCGGCATTACTTGCCATCATGGGCCGGACGGGCTTTGGCAGACGCTCCAGCATAGTGAAATCCTTGTCACACTGCTGCCGCAGACCCCACAGACCGAGAATATCCTGAATAAGACCGCTCTTCGCCAGATGCCGCGCGGCGCCTGCATCATAAATCCCGGACGCGGCACTCTGATCGATGATGCCGCCTTACTAGAAGCGCTGGACAGCGGCCAGATTGCTGGC
>SKWJ01000009.1 GCA_007128995.1 Paracoccaceae bacterium | reverse complement strand
TGCGGGATTCTTTCACAATGCCAGAAAGAACCGCATTGGCCTGCAACTTGATCTTGCGCTGCTTGGTTTGCATTCGGTTGCTTACGTGTATTGTGCCGTCGCCTTCGCAAGGAGCGGGGCGCGTCGATCCTGACGTCGCCTTCGCAGTGGGCGGGGAGCAGCCACTCACCTGATCTCGTCGGGTAATGCGCCAACCATAAATGCGGACGTTGAACTTTGGTTGGCGCGCTACGGTCTCCGCCGCAGCTTGCTCGAGCATCCGTTCGGGACAATCAAGGCATGGAAGTGAACCACGAATTTCTTGATGTGCCGCTTGGCGAAAAAGTGCGCCGATATGGTGTTGAACGTGCTGGTATCCACAATCAAGCGCATGTACGCCTCGGTCATCCTCGCCGCGATCCGCCGCCTTCGCGCGCCACCGCTATGCGCGTGGCCGCGATTCAGGCCGCAACTAAGCGAAACCGGCTCGACAGGGTCTGTCTCAAGTGCTGAAAAACGGGGCCGCCGGGCAGCGATGACGCGGGTTCGCGGCCCAATCCACCCACATTCAAGCGTTCCCGCGACCGCAGACGCCGCTCGGGGCGAAGAACGCTTGTTCAGTGGACAACATCAGGCGACATTGACGTCAATTGGCAGGCCACTTGGGGGATGTCGGTGAACACCCTTCTTGCAGAACTGCCCCAAACCGGTCGCACGGCCATCGCCTTCATTGCCCCAAAGGAGTTTTTTGAATGATCCGTTTCGCCCTTACCTTGCCGCTTCTCCTTGGCCTGTCCTTTTGCGAGGCCGACAAAACGCCCATAGCGTCAGATCAGATCAGCCCGAATGGCACGCCCTACCGACTGATTCAGATGCCCGGCAATGATTATGCCGCCATTCTGGCCGCATGGCCCAATGACTGGGCCTGGGCAGAGGGCCGCAACCCGGTCGCGCCTTATATCGGGGCACAGCTTATCCTGGCCGGCGGGGCCGAGGGCTATCCCGCGGGTGACTTGGTTAAGCGGTTTGCCGATATGGATGACAATGGCGAATTGCACGTCTATGAAGACCACCTGTACGGTTTTCTTGCCGCCAAGAAAAAGGACTGGTCAGAGGCAATCTCTATCGCCAATGCACATCTGACCCGGCCCAGTTTCGACCCAGACTTGTTCAACCGCTTCCGCACGGCTGCGGAGCAAGCGATAGCTGAACTGCAGTCTCAGACCAAGCATCAGGGGCTTTTGGCATTGGAATGGGCCGTTCTGGGGGATCATCCGCTGCGCGCCTTTAGGGCGCTTGATGATCCCGACCAATTTGCTGAATTGACATTCGATGATCTGCGCGCATGGCACAGTGCCACCTTGACCGCGCAACCCGAGGCAGTGATAGTCGCGGGCGATGTAACGCCTGATCAAGCGGGTGCGACGCTTGATGCGCTTCTAGCTGGGCTTCCCAATGGCAAATCCGGCCCGCGTGAGATGGTGCTGGACTACCGACCGCGCCAGATATTGCTGCATCTTCCAGACGCGACCGAGGCGCAACTGTCCTTTATTGCACCCTTGCCTGCCAGCTTCAGCGGTCTGGAAGATTATATCCTTGCCGCTGCACTGGGGGGAAGCGAGGATAGTGTGCTATTCGCCTCGGTGCGCGATGAGGTGAGCGCAAGCTACAGCTTCAACGCGGGGATTGGCGTGTTCTCGGATGAGAACGTTTTTCTGATGATGACCAGCGCGCTGGAAGCGGTCAGACTGGCCGAGACTGTCAATGTGGTGCGCGATGCCTATGCCGACTTTCGGGATGCTGGCCCTGAGGGTGATATCATGAACCTTGTGGCCTCCTACCGTAGCGCGTTCAAGCGGAATCAGAATCACGTGTTGGAACATGGGCGGATGGCTCTTGGATTCGCGTTGGAGGGTTTGGCGACAGGGGATGAGATGCGCCTGCCGGACTTGGCCGATGCGCTGACCATGGCGGACCTGCGCAACCGCCTTCAGGACCACTGGCCAAAGGCGCAGGATTTCGTGATCTTGGCCGTTTCCCCTGACGCAGATGCCTTGCCGGGGGCTTGTGTAATCACACGGGTGCAAGATGCGAAGGATTGCTGACATGGGCAAGGTCAAAACTGGCGGTTTCATCTTCATTCGCGCATTGGTGACCTGCAGCAACCTCTTCAAGCTCGGGCTCTCGATCTACAGATATTATTTGCCGCCAAACCTCAAGCCGTCGCGCTTTGCTACTTTGCCTGCCCATACATTGTCCTCGCCAGCGTTTCCCCTTTCATAGCAACCCCTTTCGCTTCTAGCCAAGAACTATCATTGCTTATCCGCTACCCAGTGCGCCACGATTGAACTTGGCAATACGTCCTGCGCCCGGCCTGCATCCCGCGCCAGATCCAGCCGCTTGGGCAATTTCACCTGTGGCACCAGCAGGAAGATCGGCACCGTGATCACACCGCGTCCTGTTTTCGAGCGCGAGGCCACGGCCCGACCATGCGTGTTCAGACGCCCTTCCGCGACCAGTAGGCTTGGGCCCGTCCGCCGATAGACAAAGCGCAGGCGCAATCCGGAGCGGCGCTCCCATTCGCCGGGGCTGATCCGCCCCCCGCGCGAGGATTTGCCGGCGGCGGCAGTGGGGATCGCCAGCCAAAAGCCGTTTTTCGACCTGATCAGCGGCCCGGTGTCATGCGCGCCCACCCTCGGGCGTGTAGACAGCATCGCGCGCAATGTTGGGATCTTCAAACAGATCCCAAATTGCAGATGCAAAGATGCTGGTCATCGCTATATTGCCCTTATGAAACAAGATTCCGCTTCTCTGCGCTCCGTCAGAAACCGAGCGCTCACGTCATTGCGTGAAGCATTCGCCCTCCGGCACCCCGAAATGGCGCTGGATAAAAATGGCTATGTGACTGATTTCCGTGATGTCCTTTTGCCGCAGGTCGCAGCCGAGGATTTCGAGGCTGATCTTAATGCTGGCGACGGGAACGAGTTGCAGACCAAGTTCCGCGCCGTACATTCGTCATCGGCGCTCGCAGTGAACTGCTTTGCACCTTTTCGACAGCGGATCGCCGATCTGACTCTTCTAAACAACCGCGCTTTCGAGACGCTCGCGTTCGAGCAGAAGTGCCCCACGGGGCTGCGCGGCGGTCGGGCGCCAAACCTCGATGTGTTGCTTTCCGGCCCGGATGGCGTGGTCGGCATCGAGTCCAAGCTGACCGAATACCTGACGAGCCACCGTGCCGCGTTCTCGCCAGCATATGCCGAACAAATCCGCGACGAATGGCGCGAACAAGGCTATTTCCACGAGATGCTGCGCCTCAAGGACCACCCCGACAGCTATGTCTGGCTGGATGCTGCGCAACTGATCAAGCATGCCTTCGGTCTGGCCAGAACTTTTCGAGATCGCCGGGTGACGCTTCTTTACCTGTTCTGGGAACCGGCGAACCCGGATGCGAGCCAGGTGTTTGCGGATCATCGGCAGGAAATAGCGAATTTTGCTGAACGGGTTGCGGGATCCGGCCCTGATTTCAAGGCGATGAGCTACCAGATTTACCAGGGAAAAAAGCTGATAAAACGGTTTAATGCTTACTCCTATATGAGGTTGCTTAATGCACTGGATTCGCACAATATCGGGCGCAAAAGAGGTAATATTGACGATGTCCTTGCTTCCATAAAAGCAAGGACCCTTGTAATAGGGATAGTAAGCGATCTTCTCTTCCCGCTCCGGGAGCAGATCTACCTTTCGGAGCGGATCCCCGGTGCAACCTTTGCCCCTCTTGAATCCCTTTACGGGCATGACGGATTTTTAATTGAGACTAATAAAATAAAGACAGCCATCAGCAGGTTTTATTAATCACACATGCTTTTCGGGCAAAGCTCCATCAGAACATTATCGCCCCCCGGAAGAGCGGGTT
>SKWJ01000541.1 GCA_007128995.1 Paracoccaceae bacterium | reverse complement strand
TACCGATCTTTGCACCAAGGTGCTTTGGGTCGGCCGCAATGGTCAGCAAAGTCTGCGCCGACGCCTTGAACAGCAGACCATAGACCTCCGCCTTGTTCTGGTAGGCAATATCCGCGATCTGGGCTGGCAGCGTGAACACCACATGGAAGTATTCAACCGGCAGAAGGTCTTCCATGCGCGCCTGCATCCACTCTTTTGCGGTTGCTCCCTGACACTTCGGACAGTGCCGATTGCGGCAGGAGTTGTAGGCGATGTGCTGGTGGTCGCACTTTGTGCAGGCAGCGACATGCCCGCCGAGCGCTGCGGTTCGGCAAGTCTCGATCGCGGACATCACCTTCAACTGTGGCAGGTTCAGGTGCCCGGCATGTTCGCAGCGATAGGCAGGCCCATAGGCGCGGAAGATATCCGCGACCTCCAGTCTGGGGCGGGGCATCGGAGCCGGGATCTATCCGGCACCGGCTTCCCGTTGCACCAGCAGATCGAGCGGGCTGGTCACATCCCGGATCGTCTTGATCGCCACCTTGGTATAGATTGTTGTGGTCTCCAGCTTGGCGTGCCCGAGCAGCACCTGGATCACCCGGATATCCGTCCCAGCCTCCAGCAGATGTGTGGCAAAGCTGTGTCGCAGCGTATGAGGAGAGACCTTCTTCTTGATCCCGGCGAAGTCGCAGGCCACCCCGAAGGCCCGGTTGAACTGCCGCGTTGAGATCGGATCAACCCGGTTTTGACCCGGGAACAACCAGCCCGCCGGCCGGGCTTCGCGGTAATAATCACGCAGCAGCTCCAGCAGGCTGGGCGACAACATCACGTGGCGGTCCTTGCGGCCCTTGCCCTGGTCAATCCGGATCAGCATCCGGTCGCTGTCGATGTCGCCGATCTTGAGATGTGTGACCTCGCTCGCCCGTAGCCCGCCGCCATAGGCCACGCTGAAGGCAGCCCGGTATCTCAGCCCCGGTCCAGGTGCCGCTTCGAGAATACGCGTGACTTCCTCGGCGCTGAGCACGACCGGGATCTTCTTTGCAGCCCGCTGATACCGCATGTGCCGCTTCATCTCAGGACGCGGGCAGGTCGTCGCGTAGAAGAAGCTCAGAACCGTCAGCCGGTTGTTGAAGGTCGGTGCGCCGACGCCCTTCTCCTTCATATCCAACTGGAACGCGCGCAACTCCTCAGGCGTAGCGCTATCCGGCGAATGCCCCAGAAACCCAGTAAAATCGCGCATCGCTCGCAAATACATCGTCTGCGTCTTTGGCTGCAGCCCCTTGATCTGCATATCTTCAATAAAACGGCGGCGTAGTGGTGGGATATGTTGCACTGACATCGAAACCTCCTGTCGTCAGATTGAGAAGGTCCCAATCGTCCGACAGATGTGCCAATCCACCAAATCCACAGCTCCAATCAGAGCACATCACCCAAAATATGCGCCACTACCGCGAGAGCGGTTTCGTCCCCGTCCGCATTGCTGCCTGTCGCGATGGCATCGCGACAGGCGCGGGAAGCAGTCGTCAGGTGGAAACACTAGGTCGTCAAATGCGCAAACGCCGGATGGGTCTGGAAACGCCATGCTCTGCGCGGGCCGGCCATGACATTGAGATAATACATCTCGACCCCGTAAGGTGCTGCGCAGGGATGGTGGCCACGTGGCACCAGAACCACATCATGATTGGCGGGCGCCATGGTTTCATCAAGGCTCTGGTCATCCGTGAACACCCGCTGGATACCAAAGCCATCGGCTGGGTTGAGGCGGTGGTAATAGGTTTCTTCCAGATAGGTCAGATTTGGGTAGTCATCTTCGTCATGACGATGCGGCGGGTAGGATGACCAATGGCCCGCCGGGGTAAAGACCTCGGTGACCAGCAGGCTGTCGGCCACGTCACGCGCTTCCATCGCTATGTTGTTGATATAGCGTGTATTGCTGCCCTGTCCGCGCGATTCCAGTGTTATCCCGTCAGGGCCAAGCACTTGCACGGGTCGCCCGCCCGGACTGGGCGCGCTACAAACTGCCAGCGTGCAAGGCGTGGTGGCGCGCACCTGCCAAGGGGTTGCAGGGGGGACATAAAGGCAATGCGGCGGCGTGCGTTCAAACACATCCAGCCGCGCCCCCATTTCCCCAAGCGACAGGTTATCTGCGGCAATCTCTGCGCGCCCTTCCACCAGAACAAGAATGGTTTCCCGTGCATCAAGCTGGCCTGTCGCCTGCTCTTCCGGCGCCAGCCGCCACAGATCAAACCCGACAAAGCCCCAGCCCGCATCGTCAGGGGTAATGGCATGGACATGCCCGCTGGACGCGGTTGGCTTGCGGAGCAGATGGGACATCAGACCGTTCCACCAAGTGAGCCTTCAAGCGCGACCAGTTCCTGCCCGCCTGCCATCAGATCTTGCAGCTCCTCTGGGGTGATCTGGCCGCGTTGGGCTGTGCCCAATGTCTTGCCACGGTTCAGAACAGTGAACCTGTCTCCGACGGCCATGGCATGGCGCACATTGTGCGTGATGAACACCACCCCGATTCCGGCCTTGCGCACCTTGTCGATGGTCGAAAGGACATTGGCCGTCTGACGCACGCCGAGCGCGCTGGTGGGTTCGTCCAATATCAGAACCTTGGCCCCGAAATACACCGCCCGCGCAATGGCCACAGTTTGCCGCTCACCACCTGACAGAGTTCCGACCGCCTGATCGGGAGAGCGCAGGTTGATCCCCATCTTGCGCATTTCTTCCATGGTCACATCATTTGCAGTCTTGAAGTCCATGAATTTCAGCGGCCCAAAGCGTTTGATCGGTTCGCGCCCCATCCAGAAATTGCGGGTCACGCTCATCAGCGGGATCATGGCCAGATCCTGGTAAACCGTGGCAATGCCTGCCTCCATCGCGTCGCGCGGGCTATCGAACCGCATCGCGCGCCCCTCAAAGAAGATGTCGCCCCTTGTGGGTTTGTGAACGCCTGCCATTGTCTTGATGAAGGTCGACTTGCCGGCGCCGTTATCCCCCAGCAGGCAGTGGCATTCACCGGGACGGATATCAAAGCTGACACCATTCAGTGCAATGACCGGGCCGAAATGCTTTTCGATATTGCGCATTTCGACAATAGGGTCGTGGTCAAAGGAACTCATGTCAACGCTCCCCTGTGATGATGCGCCGGATATAGGTGTTCAGGATCACGGCAAAGAGCAGGATCACGCCCAGAAACACCCGGAACAGGCTGGATTCCACACCTGCGAAGAACAACCCTTGCTGCACCACCCCGAAAATCAGTGCCCCAAGTGCTGCCCCGATCACCGACCCGTACCCGCCTGTCAGCAATGCGCCGCCAATCACCACGGCAATGATGGCTTCGAATTCCTTCAGCAGCCCACGATCCGCGCCCGCCGAGCCGAACTCCATCACCTGACAGGTTGCAAAGACACAGGCACAGAAGGCCGTGAACATGAACATCTGGATCTTGACGCGATTCACCGGCACGCCGACATAGCGCGCGGCCTGTGCATCACCGCCCGCCAGCGAACAACTGCCCGAGTTCCACGGGGTCGCCGCGCGCAATGCTCAGGAAGATCATTGCTTGCCCAATGCCAATCCAGATGTTCAGCAGCCAACCGGCCATGTTGCCCAGCGAGAAGAGTACATAGGCGATGCCCGCGTCCCCGGCCGCAAGCCCCAGGAACCATCCCCCGTAACTTAACGCATTGCCGACCACAAGGTTAAACAGGAACACAAGGAACAGCACCAGAAGGCACATGGCCCATTGGTCGGAAAAAATAGTCCACGTCCGGGAGAAGATATCGCCGAAGTCGATCATCGTGGGCTGGAACGATCCCGGAGCGGGCGGGCCAACCGGGGGCGTCGGGTACGCGCCCGGCGACTGATACGGGTTCTCGCTGCCCTGCCCGGGGGGTGGAGGAGGTG